>CAZVBY010000007.1:0-28742 GCA_964625895.1 uncultured Thiobacillus sp. | reverse complement strand
AGAAGATCGCGGGCATGGAGGTGCTGGCGGTCAGTCGACTGGACGAGGCGCTGGGGCAGTTGTTCTGAGTAAACGCTGATTAATTCGCATCGGCGAAAAACTGGCAGAAAATTTTCCCGACACATGTCCGGGAGAACTTGCGCTTCCATGACTGACATCATTGAGTGACAAGCCGGTTCCCGGTTTGTCAAGGAAGCATTGAATAAATCCGCACTGCCTTAATGTTGCTGGCGTTTTAGATACTGGCGTCGCTCATCTTGTAACTTCTCAATCTGGCGGTCGAGCAATACAACGTCGGGGTGCAACTCCGTGTAGTTGGACAGCAGCTCTGCGCGCTGCACTTGTAATTGCGCCAGTCGCTTGTCCAGTTCTACCAAGTGGAAGTCCTGCTGCCGCGTTACTTCTTTCCTGGTCTGTTTTGCTTGCATATTTTTTGCCTGGCCAGACTTCATGTCCGGCCTGTCCGGTAGGCTTGCGGCTTCTTTTGCAGGCGTGCCAGTTATTTTCAGATCGGGTGCAGGCTCGTTCGTTACCCGCTCTGGGGGAGGGCTTTTACCCAGGAAAAAACTGATTACGATCAGGCCAATGCCAATCACCAACAACACCAAAAATGGCGTGCTGAAAGCCAGGTACTTGAGTGAACGCGGAATGGTTGAAGGCGTTTCCAGCGGGTTTAACGCCGTTTGTGATTCAAGCAACAAGGATCTGAGCGCTTCGGCCAGTTCGCCGGCATGGGCATAGCGTTCTTCGGGGCGCTTGGCCAGGCAACGGCTGACAATTGTGTCCAGCTCGGCCGGCAGGTCTGGAAGCAGGCTGGATACCGGCGGAACCGGTTCGTTAACGATGCGAAACAGGATGCCGTGCAACTCCTCTCCCCCAAAAACCGGTCGGCCGGTCAGCATTTCGTACAGGACCGTGCCCAGCGAGAAAATATCCGAGCGGCCGTCTATGGGCTGTCCTTGCACCTGTTCTGGCGACATGTAGCGTGGTGAACCCATCAACATGCCGGCCCTGGTTTCGTTGCTGCTCATCAAATGCGCGATGCCGAAGTCGGTGAGTTTTACTGCTCCGCGATTGGAGAGGATGATGACATTGGGCGGCTTGACATCGCGATGGACGATGCCGTGGTCATGCGCGAAGGCGAGTGCTTCCGCCATTTGCAGCGCGGTTTCGATAGCCAGCCGGGGCGGCAGATGGCCGTGCTTGCGCAGTAATTCCCGTAATGAGGAACCTTCCAGGTATTCCATGGCGATGTAGGCGACATCGTCGGTCTCGCCGACATCGTAAATGGTGACGATGTTGGGATGCGAGAGTTTGCCAGCACTTTTTGCCTCGCGCAGGAAGCGGTCTTCGAAAAGGCGTTTTTCTTCTTCAGGCAATGCGAGTGGAATGGTCTTGATGGCGACGATACGCTCAATCAGCGGGTCGTACGCGCGGTACACGGTTCCCATTGCGCCCTCGCCCAGTTTTCCGAGAATTTCGTATCGGCCGATTCTCATCTTGACGGCTTTATGGACGGCATTCGATGATCTGGCCGCGGGTATCACGGCTCTCCGGGCCCATCAGCCAGATATACCAGGGCATGAGATCCGCTGGTCGCGGCAGGTGGTCAGGATGTTCGCCCGGGTGGGTTTTGCGCCGCAAAGGGGAGTTCACCGGGCCCGGAATGAGCGTATTGATGCGGATGTTCGGCAAGCGTTCCAGTTCTTCGGAAAATATGGCCGTCAGGGTTTCCAGCCCGGACTTGGATACGGCATAACCGCCCCAGTAGGCGGCAGGCTGGTGCCCGTGGGTCTCGCCGGTGAAAATCACCGAAGCGTCGGGCGCTGCTTGCAACATCGGCAAGCAGGATTTCGTCAGTGCATAGGGCGCGGCGAGGTTGACCTTGAGCAGGGTCTGCCATTGCTCCAGGGTTTGCAAATGCAGCGGGCTAAGGGAAAAGAAAGCCGCTGCGCTGTGCAAAATGCCGTCCAGCCTTTTCAGGTGGTAAGAGATCGTTCCGGCCAGTCGCTCAAAGCCGCCTTCGTCGGCAGCTTCGAGGTCGAATGGAAACATGGCGGGTTCCGGCCCGCCCCCGGCCAGGATGGCGTCGTAGACAGCATCGAGTTTTTGCGGGTTGCGGCCAAGCAGCGCGACTGTTGCGCCCTGACGGGCGTAAGCCAGGGCCGCTTCACGGCCAAGTCCGCTGCTCGCGCCCGTTACCAGGATCACACGGTCTTTGAGGCTATCGGTTTGTTTCGGTGGAACGGGTTTCATGGCGAATTTATGAGTAACCTGGCGCATTGTACCCCGCTCAGCACTGCGCCTTCGAGAGTGGAGGGATAGGGACCAGCCACATAATCGCCGGCCAGATATAGACCCGGACAAGGGGTGACGCTCTCTGGACGATAGACATGTGGCGTGCAGGAGAAGGTGGCGCGTTTTTCCGTCACGCGCCGGATCAGGCGTGGTGTGGGAAGGTCTGCGAAAACTTGTCCCATTCGCGTCTGGATTTCTTCCAGCCAGCGCGCGTCATCCCATTGCAAATGCGGACCATCGGCGCTGGCGACAATGGCGATTCTTCCAGATTCGCCGTGTGCGTCGTCAAGGCCGGACTTACCCGGGGTGAACAGGCCAAGATCGAAAATAAAGAGTGGCACGGGATCCACCCAGCCGATCAATGGTGAGGGAAATGCAGGTAACTCCGGGTATTGCGCATAAACCGTCACAATCGGCTGATATTCCAGCCTGTGCAGGCCTTGCGCGATGGCGCGGCATTCCGGAAGCTTGTCGAGCAGTAGAGCGGACTGGGCTGGGGCGGCAGCCAGGATCACCGCATCGTGTTGATGCAGGTTGGCATCGCTTTGCACGCCCCATTTTCCGGCATCCGGCGCAATCGCCTTGATGCGGGTGCGTGTCAGGACCGTTGCGCCGCGATTTTCCAGCCAGCTAGCGGCTGGTTTGGGAAACAGGGCGGAAAGATCACGAGCGGGAATCAGGAAATCGGAATGGTCGCGCGGACCGCTGAGGGCGTCTTTCAACACACGCGCAAAAACGCGAAACGATGCTTGCGTCGCTGGCGTGTTGAGTGCCGCTTCGCAAAGTGGGGTCCACAGATAACGGCGAAGTTTTTCTGGCTGTGCGGCAATGGCCTCGCTGACGGTATCAGGATAGGTTGGCAGAAATCTGCATTGCTTGAGCGATTGCATGAAACGTGCGGCCGCGATTTTCTCGCCGATGCTCAGACCACGCGCGGTGAGCAAGGCGGCAGCCAGATGCAGAGGCGAGGGGAGTCGCGAAGCGCGAATGCGGATGCCTTCCGGGTAATGCAGGGTGAGCGGCAGGCGCAAAAAATTGTTTCTTGCACTGCCGGGCGCAACGATTTCCATCAGCCTCAGGGTTTCCCGATAAGCGCCAATCAGTAAATGCTGGCCGTTATCGAGCACCGGGCCATCCGCGTCAATCGCCCGTGCCCGCCCGCCGGGTTGCCTGGCGGATTCATAAACGGTGACCTGATGTCCCGCCTGCGTCAGTTCGACTGCGGCCGACAATCCTGCCCAGCCGGCGCCGACGATACCGATATCCCGCGACCGGCCAGGTGTCATGCGAATGCCGCGGCCTTCCAGGCAAGCCACAGCTTGCGCAAGGGCGGCAGCGAAGTCCGTGTATGCAGGACGGCAAAATCGCCACGCCGGATTTCTTCGAGCAAGGCCCGATAAATGGCGCTCATGGCCAAGCCCGCACGTTGCGCCTTGCGGTCTTCCAGGGGGAGCAGGGACAACGCATGATCGTAGGTTTGCACGGCACGTGCATACTGGAAATGCATCAGTTCCTGAAAGCGGGGTGAAGCACGCCGGTTGAGGATGTCGGCTGGCGTCACGCCGAAATGATCCAGTTCGTCCTGAGGCAGATAGATGCGGCCGCGCATGGCATCTTCGCCGACGTCACGGATGATGTTGGTCAACTGAAATGCAATGCCCAGCTCGTGCGCATATTTGAGCGTTTGGCGGTTCGTGTAACCGAAGATTTCCGCCGCAGCTTGCCCCACCACGCCTGCGGCGCGGTGGCAATACAGCAGCAGGGTTTTGTAATCGGCGTAGCGATGGTGATCGATATCCATTTCCATGCCATCGACAATCTCGTCAATCCATTCTTTCGGAATACGGCGCGCAACGGGGGATTCCCCCAGACCTTGCGTTACAGGATGGCTGGGCTGGCCTGCATACAAGCGGGCAATTTCATCGCGCCACCAGGCCAGTTTCAGGCGGGCGACATTGGCATCGCTACATTCGTCGACTACGTCGTCCAGTTCACGGCAAAGCGCGTAAAACGCCGTAATGGCCTTGCGGGTATCCGGTTTCAGCGCGCGAAAACTGTAATAAAAGCTGGATCCGCTGGCAGCGGCTTTTTCGCGGCAATATTGTTCTGGCGTCATCTTTGGCTATTTTTTGAAAAGTGCGCGCAAAAACATCATCAGCCAGTCCCAGGCATTGAGTTTGACCCTGTGTTTGAGCGGCGCCAGGGGATCGACATGCAGTTTGCGCAAGATGCGGTCGCCGCCAGCGATGATCATGCGTGTCTCGAAACCGGCGCGTCCCTTTAGTACCAGTCCAAGCGGCGCCGCGGCCTGAAGCATGTTGCGCAGCCGTTTGATCTGTCCGGCCATGAATTGGCGCCAGCGGTCCTCAGGGGTCGAAACCCTGGAAATAACGGGAATGCCGATCAGCATCCGGGGAGCCGAAGCAACCGGTGATTCTGCAAGCTTTTCGCCGATTAGACGGGCCAACAGCGTATCCGACAGTCCGGCCTTGACCAGTTCGTCCTGTGGCAGGTAGATGCGGCCTTTGCGCAAGTCGATGGCCACATCCTGAAGAAAATTGATTTGCTGAAGGCTGGCACAAAGCGCATCAGAATAGGCCAGATGCCTCGGGTCGTCGTCTTCGAATAAAACCATCATCAAACGGCCGACAGGGTTGGCAGAACGACGGCAGTAATCCATGACTTCGCCGTAATTGGCATAACGGGTTTTAACGGCATCCTGGCGAAACGCATCAAGCAGATCGCGGAATGGCTGGACAGGGAGTCGCCAGTTGCGAATGGCCCAGGCCAGTTCGGAAAACTGCTCGTTCTCGCTTGTCCGGGAGGTTGGAGATTGCCCTTGGGCGATTTCATCCAGCGTGCGTTCAAAATTGTTTAGTGCCGCAATCCTGGCTTCCGGCGTGGCATCGCCTTCATCGGCAATGTCGTCAGCGGCGCGGGCGAAGGCATAGATGGCGGCAACCGGTCGCCTGAGCCGGGCGGGCAACGCATAGGAAGCGACCGGGAAGTTTTCGTAATGATCGACAGGCACGGATATAAAGAGAAAATGAAGCCAAAAGAAGGGGTTGGGACTTTTTCCCGATAATCTGGCTGACAGCAGGGGTTTGATTATATTACTATTATCGGTTTGATATTACGGCTGCGGCCGCGAAAGTGGCGGAATTGGTAGACGCACTGGATTTAGGTTCCAGCGCCTCGCGGCGTGGGGGTTCGAGTCCCCCCTTTCGCACCAGGTTGGTATTTCTCATCCCGACATTCGATTTTCATTACAGACTGAAAGTATTCCCATGCAATCCAACATAGAAGTGACCGGATCCCTGGAACGTCGTATCGATCTGGCGGTTCCCATGGCGGCGATCGAGGCGGAAGTGCAAAATCGCCTCAAGCGGCTTGCCCGCAATGTCAAGGCGCCTGGGTTTCGTCCTGGCAAGGTGCCGATGAGCGTGGTCAACAAGCAGCATGGCCCCGGTCTGCGCCAGGAAGTTCTGGGCGAATCCCTGCAAAAAAGTTTCAATGAGGCGGTCGAGGCACATCAGCTTCGGATTGCCGGTATGCCCCGCTTTGAGCCAAAAGAGTCTGCTGGGCAGGATGAAATTCATTTTTTTGCCACCTTTGAGATATATCCGGAAGTGAAGGTCGGCAAACTGGCCGATGCATCACTTAAACGACCGGTGGTTGCCATCGAAGAAACGGATGTCGATGCCACGTTGGAAATCCTGCGCAAGCAGCGCCGGGATTTTTCCACGGTAGACCGCGCCGCACAGGAGGGAGACCTGGCCCGCTTCGATTTTCATGGCAGCCTGAACGGCCAGCCGTTTGAAGGGGGCGAAGCACACGATTTCGTGACCGTAGTGGGAGAGGGGCGTCTGCTGAAGGAATTCGAATCCAATCTGGTTGGTTTGGCCGCCGGTAAGGAGACGGGTTTTGACATGACGTTTCCCGATAACTATCCGGCCGCGCATCTGGCAGGAAAAACCGTGCATTTTGATGTTTCAATGAAAGAAGTGCGCGAACCCCGGTTGCCTGAGGTGGATGCCGAATTTGCCAAAGCGCTGGGTGTTGCGAATGGGGATACAGACAAACTGCGTGAGGAAATCAAGGAAAATCTGGGACGTGAGCTGAAGCGGCGCGTTCAGGCGCGCGTCAAGGAGGGCGTCATGGATATCCTGCTTTCGCGCGCCGAACTGGAACTTCCCAAGTCGCTTGTGGGTCTGGAAATCGAACGTCTGCAAAATGCCATGCGCGCAGATATCGAATCGCGCGGCGGCAAGGCGAAAGAAATCCCTTTTTCTGCCGATATGTTCAAAGAGCAGGCCGAACGGCGGGTGCGGTTGGGCCTGATACTTGCCAAAATCGTCGAGGAGCATGATCTGGCAGGCAAGCCGGAGCAGGTACGAGCGTTGATCGACGAATATGCACAAAGCTACGAAGATCCGCAGGAAGTGGTGCAATGGTACTACCAGGAACCTGCCAGACTGCGCGAAGTAGATGCCCTGGCGCTGGAAGATAATGTGGTAGCATGGGTTGTCGGTCAGATCCAGGTTGAGGATGTGGCGACCAAGTTTGACGAATTGATGGGACGTGCCGGATGATGGGTCAATATTCCGAGCCTCAAGGGTTGGGGCTCATCCCGATGGTAATCGAGCAGAGCGGCCGCGGAGAGCGGGCCTACGATATTTATTCTCGCCTGCTCAGGGAACGCGTGGTTTTTCTGGTGGGACCGGTCAACGATGCCACCGCCAATCTGATTGTGGCGCAACTGCTTTTTCTTGAATCCGAGAATCCGGACAAGGATATTTACTTCTACATCAACTCGCCCGGCGGTTCGGTTTCGGCTGGATTGGCGATTTACGACACCATGCAATTCATCAAGCCGGATGTTTCTACATTATGCATCGGGCAGGCCGCCAGTATGGGCGCTTTCCTGTTGACGGCTGGCGCCAAGGGCAAGCGTTTCTGTTTACCTAACTCGCGTGTGATGATTCATCAGCCGCTAGGTGGGTTCCAGGGACAGGCATCGGATATTGAAATTCATGCCAAGGAAATTCTGTATCTCAAGGATAAATTGAACGGCATGTTGTCCAAACACACAGGCCAACCCATCGACATCATCGAACGGGATACGGATCGGGATAATTTCATGAGTGCCGAGCAGGCCGTGACCTACGGCCTGGTCGACAAGGTGTTGGAAAACCGCGAACAAGCGGCTGCCTGACGAGGAGAATGTGATGTCGGACAAGGGCGGAAGCGACAAGCTGCTTTACTGTTCTTTCTGCGGCAAAAGCCAGCACGAGGTTCGCAAGCTGATTGCCGGGCCGTCGGTGTTCATCTGCGATGAATGCGTCGAACTTTGCAATGACATCATCCGCGAGGAAATCCAGCAAAGTCAGTCGGCGAAAGGGGCCTCTGATCTTCCCACGCCGCACGAGATACGCAATATCCTCGACCAGTACGTGATTGGCCAAGGGCAGGCCAAAAAGGCCCTGTCGGTTGCTGTCTACAATCACTATAAGCGCTTGCGTTCCAGTCAAAGCAAGCAGGACGATGTCGAACTGGCGAAGAGCAACATTCTGCTAATCGGACCGACGGGATCGGGCAAAACGCTGCTGGCACAAACACTCGCGCGCCTACTCAATGTTCCTTTTGTCATCGCCGATGCAACCACGTTGACGGAAGCCGGTTATGTGGGTGAAGACGTCGAGAACATCATCCAGAAACTCCTGCAAAAATGCGATTACGATGTCGAGAAGGCCAAGCATGGCATCGTCTACATTGATGAGATCGACAAGATTTCGCGCAAGTCCGACAATCCATCGATTACTCGCGACGTGTCCGGTGAAGGGGTGCAGCAAGCACTACTCAAGCTGATCGAGGGCACTACTGCATCGGTTCCACCGCAGGGCGGGCGCAAGCACCCCAATCAGGAATTTGTGCAGGTCGACACGACCAATATTCTGTTTATCTGTGGCGGTGCGTTCGGTGGCCTGGAAAAAGTCATCCGTAACCGTTCGGAGAAGGGTGGCATTGGCTTTGGCGCCAAGGTCAAGAGCGTCGACGAGAAAAAGCGCGACATGGAGTTGCTGCATACGGTCGAGCCGGAAGACCTCATCAAATATGGCTTGATTCCAGAGTTTGTCGGTCGTCTGCCAGTTGTCGCTGTACTCAATGAGTTGGACGAAGCTGCACTGATCCAGATTCTCACAGAACCGAAAAATGCGCTCACCAAGCAGTTCGCCAAACTTTTCAAGATGGAAGGGGTGGAGCTCGAGTTCCGCGAGGGCGCACTGAAGGCCATTGCGAGCAAGGCGCTCGCGCGCCGCACGGGCGCACGTGGCTTGCGCTCCATCATCGAGCAAGCTTTGCTGGATATCATGTTTGATTTGCCTTCCATGCAAAATGTCAGCAAGGTGGTGGTTGACGAGCCGCTTATCAACGGAGAGGGCCCGCCCCTGATGATTTTCTCCGACCAGCCAGCCGAACCGGCGGTGGCCGGATCTTGAACATAGGGGCGCCAGGGAATTTCTCTTGCGCCCCTTGATGTTTTTGATGCTGCCCGCAGATTAAGTAATTGACTGAGTCCGCAGCAAGTGCGGCGCTAACGAGTAAAGGCAAAATCATGAGCACATCTACGAGCGGTGATACTATTCAACTTCCACTCTTGCCACTGCGTGATGTGGTCGTATTTCCGCACATGGTTATTCCGCTTTTCGTGGGGCGTCCCAAGTCCATCAAGGCGCTGGAAACGTCCATGGAGAGTGGCAAGCATATTCTGCTAGTGGCGCAAAAATCCGCCGCGCAGGATGAACCCGCCACCACGGATTTGTACGATACGGGCAGCATGGCTACGGTGCTACAAATGCTGAAGTTGCCAGATGGCACCGTCAAGGTGCTTGTGGAGGGCAACCAGCGTGCCCGCGTTCTGGATGTGCAGGACGAAGGTACGCACCTGTCCGCTACGGCCGAACTCATTGCCATGGATGGCAAGGACGATACGGAAATCGAAGCCATGCGTCGCGCGTTGATGGCGCAATTCGATCAATACGTCAAACTCAATAAAAAGATTCCTCCCGAAATCCTGACTTCTCTGTCCGGAATCGATGAAGGCGGCCGTCTGGCCGATACCATCGTCGCGCATTTGCCGCTTAAATTGGAACAAAAACAGGAAATCCTGGAAATGGATTCTGTCGCCAAACGGCTGGAACACCTGATGGGCCTGCTGGAGGCTGAAATCGACATTCTCCAGGTGGAAAAGCGCATACGCGGCCGGGTCAAGCGGCAGATGGAAAAATCACAGCGTGAGTACTACCTGAATGAACAGGTGAAGGCGATCCAGAAAGAACTAGGCGATATTGAAGAAGGCGCCGAACTGGAAGAGCTTGAACGCAAGGTCAAGGAATCCGGCATGTCCAAGGAGGCTGTGGCCAAGGCGCATGCAGAACTTAAAAAGCTGCGCATGATGTCGCCCATGTCAGCCGAGGCGACGGTTGTTCGCGGTTACATTGAGACACTGACCAGTCTGCCGTGGAAGAAAAAAACCAAGATCAGCAAGGATCTGGCAAAGGCCGAGAAGGTGCTCGATGAAGATCACTATGGCTTGGAGAAAGTCAAGGAACGCATTCTCGAATATCTCGCTGTGCAGCAGCGTGTGGACAAGGTCAAGGCGCCGATACTCTGCCTGGTTGGGCCGCCTGGGGTCGGCAAAACCTCGCTGGGGCAGTCCATCGCACGTGCAACCAACCGGAAATTTGTGCGCATGGCCTTGGGTGGCGTACGAGACGAGGCGGAAATCCGCGGTCATCGTCGTACGTATATCGGTTCCATGCCCGGCAAGATTCTGCAAAGCCTGACTAAGGTAACTGTTCGCAATCCGCTTTTTCTTCTGGATGAAGTGGATAAGATGGGACAGGATTTCAGGGGTGATCCGTCTTCCGCGCTGCTGGAAGTGCTGGATCCAGAGCAGAACCATACTTTCCAGGATCATTACGTGGAGGTGGAGTATGACCTCTCCGATGTCATGTTTGTTGCGACAGCCAATACCTTGAATATCCCTGCACCGCTGCTGGATCGCATGGAGGTGATTCGGCTTTCCGGCTATACGGAAGACGAGAAAATCAATATCGCCGAACGCTATCTGGTCCCCAAGCAGATGAAGGCCAATGGCCTCAAGGATCTCGAGTTTGCCATCGCCGAATCCGCCTTGCGTGATCTGGTGCGCTATTACACGCGCGAAGCCGGGGTGCGCAGCATGGACCGCGAGATTTCGAAAATTTGCCGCAAGGCCGTCAAGCAGCTGCTGCTGAAAAAACACAAAGGCAAGATTACCGTAACTTCGCGCAACCTTGACAAGTATTCCGGGGTGCGCCGTTTCAGTTACGGCATAGCGGAGAAACATAATCAGGTCGGGCAGGTCACGGGCCTGGCCTGGACTGAGGTCGGTGGCGAATTGCTTACAATTGAAGCAGTCAAATTGCCTGGCAAGGGGAAAATGACCACCACCGGCAAGCTTGGAGAGGTCATGCAAGAGTCAATTCAGGCGGCGATGTCCGTTGTCCGCTCTCGCGCACGACAACTAGGCATACCGGAAAATTTCCATGAGAAGTTCGATCTGCACATCCACATGCCTGAGGGTGCAACACCCAAGGATGGTCCCAGCGCGGGCATCGCGATCAGCACGGCCATGGTGTCGGTGCTGACAGGAATCCCTGTGCGCTGTGATGTGGCAATGACCGGGGAGATTACTTTGCGAGGCGAGGTCTTGCCAATCGGAGGGCTAAAGGAAAAGCTTCTGGCAGCGCATAGAGGTGGGATCAAACTTGTGATGGTCCCGGAAGAAAACGTCAAGGATCTTGCCGATATTCCAGACAATATCAAGAACAAACTGGATATTCATCCCGTGAAATGGATTGACCAGGTTTTGCAAATTGCGCTCGAACGCTTACCTGAAGCGCTCCCGGAAGAGTCGGGTGCTGAACCGGTGCCGTCTTCCGAGCCACAAAACCAGCTTGCAGTCAAACACTAACTGCAGGCGGCTGAATTGAATGGAAAAATTCCCGCCGTTTGGCGGGAGTTTTTTTTAGTGCTGAATTAATTTGCACTTTGCCCGGAAAACCGCTTGACACAAGGTTTTCGGGGTTGTTATAAAGCCGCCACAGGGTTTTCCTGTGCACTCTGCAACGAAAGGGGACAACACGTGAACAAATCCGAATTGATCGACACCATCGCTGACTCCGCGGATATTTCCAAGGCAGCGGCCGGCCGCGCACTGGATGCCGCAGTTGAGGCAGTGAAAAAAGCGCTCAAGAAAGGCGATATGGTTACTCTGGTAGGTTTCGGCACTTTTTATGTTGGCAAGCGTGCTGCACGCACCGGCCGTAACCCACGCACTGGCGCTTCCATCAAGATCAAGGCCGCCAAGGTGCCGAAGTTCCGCGCTGGTAAAGGTTTGAAAGATGCGATAAACTAACAGGCTTTGCGGGTGCTTAGCTCAGTTGGTAGAGCGTCGCCCTTACAAGGCGAATGTCGGCGGTTCGAGCCCGTCAGCACCCACCAGCCTGTTTTGTAATGTTGTATTGAAGCGGTGAAATATTTTTGCTTCGGCGAGATAAAGTCAGAGCAAACGCATGTACAATGCGACGCTTTCCGGAGCGGTAGTTCAGTTGGTTAGAATACCGGCCTGTCACGCCGGGGGTCGCGGGTTCGAGTCCCGTCCGCTCCGCCAGCCAGATAAAAAGGCGAACGCAAGTTCGCCTTTTTTTATTTCTTCGTTTTAATGGCTGACGGGATACACATCCGGGACGTTTCAGGCGACAATCCCACTTTTGTTTCACAATTTCTAAATCCATGCTGGAAGCAATACGCGAACGCGCCCAAGGCTGGTTGGCCAAACTCATCCTTGCCCTCATTACCATCCCATTTGCTCTATGGGGCGTTGATTCCTATTTCAGCTCAGGCGGCAAAGCAGAAATTATCGCGGAAGTCGGTGATGCAACGATTCCGCGTCAGGCATTTACCGATGCGCTTAAAGAGCAGGCCGAACGGATGCGCCAGGCGTTAGGACAGAATTTTGATCCTGCGGCAGTCGACACAGATCAATTCAGGAAAAGCGTGCTTGACCACCTGGTCGAAGAAGAGGCTGTTTTCCAGGAAGCCGGGAAGGCTGGTTTGCAAGTATCGGATACCCAGATTGCCCACGTGCTCCAGCAGTTGCCGGATTTTCAGGAGAACGGCAAGTTTTCCCAGGCAGCGTTTGAACGCGAAGTGGCGCGCCGAGGCTATACGCCAGCATCCTTCATCCAGCGCCTCAAGCGCGAAATGTCAATTCAGCTCTTGCAGCAGCCTCTTGTCATGACGGCCATGGTTTCTGCGACGTCGTCGGATATGGTGGCGCGCATTGCCAGTCAGCGACGCGAAGTTTCCTGGGCCGACATCACGCCCGCCGCGTTGACTTCACAAGCAACGTCGACGCCGCAGGAAGTGCAAGCATATTATTCTGCGCACAAGACGGATTTCACGGACCCGGAGGCTGTGCGAATCGAATACGTCACTCTTTCGTTGGACGATCTTGCCCGATCAGTGGTTCTAACCGAGAAGCAGGTGCAGGACTATTTTTCCGCCAATGCATCGAATTTTGGCCCACCAGAGGAACGTACCGCGAGCCATATTCTGATCACGGCGCCTGAGGGCGATGCAACGGCCAGAAAACTGGCCAGGGCCAAGGCTGAGAGCGTGCTAGCCGCCGTCAAGCAATCCCCGCAATCATTTGCAGAGGTCGCCAAGCGTGATTCGCAGGACCCTGGCTCGGCCGAGGCAGGGGGCAGCCTTGGCAGTTTTGACCGTGGCAAAATGGTCAAACCTTTTGAAGATGCAGTGTTTGCAATGAAGCCCGGCGAGCTTCGTCTGGTAGAAACCCAGTTCGGTTTCCACGTGATTCGCTTGGATGGCATCAAGGCTGGTGGCGCCGTGCTGGCCTCGGTTCGCCCGCAAGTTGAGGAAGAGCTTCGTCGCAAGCAGGCCCAGCTTCAGTTCGCGGATGTGGCTGAACAATTCAGCAATCTGGTTTACGAGCAGCCCGCAAGCCTGCAACCAGCCGCTACGGCCCTCAAACTTGCGGTGCAAACATCGGACTGGCTGACCAAAAAATCCGCAGGAAACGAACCGTATCATTCTCCCAAACTGCTGGAAGCTGTATTCACTGCTGATGCCATCAAGGGCCGCCAGAATGTTGAGCCGGTAGAAATCGCGCGCAATATGCTGGTGGCCGCGCGGGTCGCGGAGCATCGTCCGCCGCGTGAAAAATCTTTAACAGAAGTCTCTGGCGTGATTCAGCAAAAATTGTCCGTAGAGAAAACTGCCAACCTGAGCGAGAAACAGGGACTTGCGCAGATCGCATTACTCCGGCAAGGCAAAGAGCCACAGGGAACGGCTTGGTCTGCATTCAAGACGGTCGGTCGCCAGGATCCGGCAGGTCTGGATGGAAAGTCGCTGGCCGCCATCATGCGGGTGGAGGTTTCCAAACTGCCCGCCTATGCCGGGCTCAAATTGCCGGATGGTGGATACCGGATCATTCGTGTCACGCGCGTGATCGATGACAGTGTCGTTCCCCCCATGCTACGTTCAGCAGTTGAATCCGGAATCAGGCAAACCCATGCCCGTGCCGACGAATTGGCGCTGACCGAATTGGCAAAAGTCACTTACAAGGTGGAGATTCGGCAGGACGCCCTGAAAAGGCGGGAGTGATTGAATGCAGGCAATCAAAAAACGCGCCTTGGAGGCGCGTTTTTTGTGGCGGTTGATTCGCTGCAAGGCTTGTTGCGGTCAGTTTTCCGCGCCAGCTGTGGTGTTGAATCCGGCATCCACATAAGTGATTTCAGCAGTAATGCCCGAAGCGAGGCTGGAGAGCAGAAAGGCCGCGGCGTTGCCGACTTCCTCGATGGTGACATTACGTCTCAGTGGCGCGTTCTTGGCCACGATGTCCAGCTTTTCGTTAAAGTTGGCGATGCCGCTTGCGGCCAAAGTCTTGATCGGTCCGGCCGAAATGGCGTTGACCCGGATGCCGCGCGGCCCAAGGCTCTGTGCCATATAGTAAACATTGGACTCCAGGCTTGCCTTGGCCAGCCCCATGACGTTGTAATTGGGCGCCGAACGGATGGCGCCAAGATAGGAAAGCGTCAGTAGCGCGGCGTTGCGGCCTTCCATCATCGGCAATGCCGACTTGGCCAGCGCGGCAAAACTGTATGAGCTGATGTCGTGGGCGATCCTGAAATTCTCGCGATTGACGCAAGTCAGGTAATCACCTGTCAATGCCTCGCGCGGGGCGAAGGCAATGGAGTGTACCAAGCCGTCGAGCCCCTCCCAGTGTTTGCCAAGCTCGGCGAAGAGCGCGTCGATCTGCTCATCGCTTCCGACATCGCACGGAAATACCAGGTTGGAATCAAACTCTTGTGCAAATTCGCTCACACGGTCCTTGATCCGCTCCCCCTGGTAGGTGAAGGCGAGTTCTGCGCCTTCGCGCTTGCATGCGGCAGCAATGCCATATGCGATCGAACGGTTGCTAATGACGCCCGTGATGAGAATTTTTTTTCCGGCGAGAAAGCCCATGCGTATTCCTTGCTGAAATTCAACCAGTGCGAATTATACGCTGACTCAGGCGCTCCACTTGGGTACACTATGCGTCCATGCGCATAGGGCTGATCCTGATTTTTATCTCTATCTGGCTGGCTGGTTGCGGCCAGGGCTGGAACAATCCTTATCCACATCGCGATGCGGGAACCGGCACGCTTTATACGGTTTTCGAGGAGCGTCCCAAGCATCTTGACCCTGCGCGTTCCTACAGTAGCAACGAGGTCGAATTTACCGGCCAGATCTACGAGCCGCCGCTGCAATATCATTTTCTCAAACGTCCTTATGTTCTGGAGCCGTTGGCAACCACGGCAATGCCAGTGGTGCGTTATTGGGACAGTACGGGGAGGGAACTGCCCTCGGATGTGGACCCTGCGAAGATCACGCGCACGACTTACGATGTCCAGATCAAGCCCGGGATCCGTTATCAGCCGCACCCGGCCTTTGCCTTGCTGCCCGATGGCAACCCCCGTTATCTGGGGATGAAGGAGGATGTGCTGAAGAAAGTCCGCACGCTTGCGGATTTTGCGCAAACGGGAACACGCGAGCTGGTGGCTGAAGATTATGTTTACGAGATCAAGCGTCTTGCCAGCCCGCGGCTGAATTCGCCGATTTTCGGATTGATGAGCGAATACATACTGGGGCTGGATGCGCTCAATCAGCGTCTGGTACAGGCCGTCAAGTCATCGCCCAAGGAACAATGGCTCGATTTACGTCCTTTTGATTTCGAGGGTGCCAAAACTACCGGTAAATACAGTTTCCGCATCACCCTCAAAACGCACTATCCGCAGTTTATTTACTGGCTGGCGATGCCGTTCTTTGCGCCGATTCCCTGGGAGGCAGAGCGTTTTTATGCGCAACCTGGCATGGCCGAGCGCAATCTCAATCTTGACTGGTTCCCGGTTGGCACGGGACCATTCATGCTGAGCGAGAACGATCCGAACCGGCGCATGGTGTTGTCACGCAACCCCAATTTCCACGGCGAGACCTACCCCGCTGAAGGAGAAATGGGCGACCGCGCAAAGGGATTGCTGGCGGATGCCGGCAAGCGCCTGCCGTTGCTTGACCGTGCGGTGTTCACGCTGGAAAAGGAGGATATTCCGCAATGGAACAAATTCCTGCAAGGTTATTACGACGCCTCCGGCATCAGTTCCGATAATTTCGATCAGGCGGTGCAGTTTTCTCCCGAAGGGGAGGCCGATCTGACGTCGGAGATGAAGTCGCAGGGCATACGGCTGGTGACGGCAGTCACCACTTCCAGCCGGTACATGGGATTCAACATGCGTGATCCGATTGTGGGTCATGCAGGCGGCGCCGAAGCGCGCAAATTGCGACAGGCGATTTCCATCGCGGTCGATTACGAGGAGTTCGTTTCCATTTTTCTCAATGGCCGCGGCATCCCGGCACAGGGTGTCTTGCCACCGGGTATTTTCGGCTATCGGGAGGGGTTCAATCCGGTTGTTTATGCCGCGCAGGGTAAGCGACGATCCATCATGGATGCAAGAAAACTGCTGGCCGAAGCAGGCTATCCGAATGGCCGAAACGCAAAGACTGGCCAACCCTTGGTGCTGTATTTCGATACCGCCGCTTCGGGGCCGGATGCCAAGTCGCGCCTCGACTGGCTGGTCAAACAGTTCAAAAAGCTGGATATCCAGCTGGTGATTCGCGCCACGGATTACAACCGTTTCCAGGACAAGATGCGTCAGGGTAATGCGCAGATTTTCGAGTGGGGATGGAACGCGGATTATCCCGATCCGGAAAACTTTTTCTTCCTGCTGTATGGACCCAACGCCAAGGCCGGCAAGAATGGCGAAAACGCCGCCAACTACAGCAATCCTGAATTTGATCGCCTGTTCTCGCAAATGAAAAGCATGGCCGATACTCCGGAGCGTCAAACTGTGATTGATCAAATGACTGAAATACTGCGGGACGATGCGCCCTGGCTGTTCGGTTTTCATCCCAAGGGCTTCAGTTTGCAGCATGCCTGGGTAGGCAACGTCAAACCGAATCTGATGGCGAACAACACGCTCAAATACCGCCGCGTCGATGCGGAATTGAGGGCAAAACGCAGGCAGGAATGGAATCAACCGGCACTGTGGCCATTTGCATTGCTGGCGGGCGCACTTGTTCTGCTGATGTGGCCTGCATGGAGGCAGTATCGCCGGAACGAGGAGAGCCGGACATGATCCGCTATGCCATCCGGCGTTTCCTGTATGCCATTCCGATTCTGATCGGCGTTAATTTGATCACGTTTTTTCTGTTCTTTGTGGTCAATACGCCGGACAACATGGCGCGCATCCACCTGGGGGTCAAACATGTCACGCCTGAAGCCATTGCACAGTGGAAAGCCGAGCATGGTTACGACAAACCCCTGTTCTTTAACCCGCAGGAACGCGGTCTGGAAGCGGCAACCAAAACCCTCTTCGTCGAGCGCTCGCTGAAACTCTTCGCATTTGACTTTGGCAAGGCGGATGATGGACGCGACATCGCCCGCGACATCAAGACCCGCATGTGGCCGTCACTGGCGATTGCGTTGCCGGTCTTTGTGTTTGGCCTGCTGGCCAATATCACAGTCGCGCTGCTGATGATTTTCTACCGGGGCACGCGACTTGAATATGCGGGGGTGACAGGACTCATCGCCTTGATGTCCATCTCCGGCCTGTTCTACATCATCGCCGGGCAATATGTCATTGCCAAGCTATGGCAATGGTTGCCGATATCGGGCTACGGTGACGGCTTCGACGCAGTCAAGTTCATCGTGCTGCCGGTGCTGGTGTCGATCGCGGCGGGCATCGGCAGCGGCGCGCGCTGGTATCGGACAATTTTCCTGGAAGAAATCGGCAAGGACTATGTCCGCACGGCGCGCGCAAAAGGGCTGTCGGAAATGCGCGTGCTGTTTCGCCATGTGCTCAAGAACGGCATGATCCCAATCCTGACCGGTGCGGTCGTGGTACTGCCGCTCCTGTTCACCGGCAGCCTGGTCACCGAATCCTTTTTTGGCATTCCGGGCCTGGGCAGCTACACCATCGACGCCATCCGTGCGCAGGATTTCGCCATCGTGCAAACCATGGTGTTTCTGGGTTCCGTGCTTTATATCGTTGGCCTGTTGATGACGGATTTGTCCTATACACTGGTTGACCCGAGAGTGCGCCTGTCATGACGATCCAGCCGGTATTTCTCTGGACGGATGTGCTGATCTGGTTGCTGGTTGCGGTATGCCTTGCGTTCACCCTGCACGTGTTGCGCACGCCATCACTCCGCATGGCATGGCGCAAAGTGCTGGAGCGCCCGATGGGCATGGCCTCGCTGGCGGTCTTGTCGGCGTTTGTGGTGATTGGCCTGGCAGACAGCATGCATTACCGCGAACGCCTCGACAATGGACAGGCAGGCGTCGAGGTACATAGCGTGCTCGACCATGCGCTGTCAGGTCTGACCGCTCGTTCCGAACGCACTTATTCCGCGCCATTGGCGACTTACGCTCAAGCGAAGGAAACCGTGGTGTCGCAAAATGGCGTTCAGGCCCGTGTCTACCCGCGCCTCGAGCATGGCGGCGCGCACCTGCGCGATCCTGAGAAGGAGTGGACGTGGGATGTGTTTAACCGCGCGCTCACCGGTATGGGATGGGGAATACTGGCCAGCCTGGCTTTTTTTTCGTTGGTTCTGTTGATCACACGCGGATACTGGTCATGTGGCATGAAAGTCGCAACCACCCGGCTGCTCAAACCGGGACCAGGTGAAATTGCCTGGCGCACGCTGCTAGTCACGGCATCCTTGTTGTTTCTGGCTGCGGGAATCATGGCGAGCCTGTCCCAGGGTTACCATGTTTTCGGCACTGACAAGGTCGGCCAGGATGTTCTGTATCAAAGTCTGAAAAGCATACGCACGGGTCTTGTCATCGGCACCCTCACCACGCTGGTCACCTTGCCGCTGGCGATCGGTCTGGGTTTGCTGGCCGGCTACTTCCGTGGGTGGGTGGATGATCTCATCCAGTATGTTTACACCGTGCTGAACTCGATTCCCTGGGTGCTGCTGGTTGCGGCGGCCGTGCTGATCGTACAGGTATTCATTGAACAGAACGAAGCCAGCTTCTCCTCGGCCGTCGAACGTGCTGATGTGCGGCTGCTGGCGCTGTGCATCATCATTGGTCTTACAGGCTGGACAGGACTCGCGCGATTATTGCGTGCCGAGACGCTCAAGTTGCGTGAACTGGATTACGTGACGGCCGCGCGCGCTTTTGGCGTGACACACGGCCGCATCCTGCAGCGACATGTGCTGCCCAACGTGCAGCATCTCATCCTGATCACGGTGGTAATGGATTTTTCCGGCCTGGTGCTGGCTGAGGCGATTCTTTCTTACGTCGGCGTTGGCGTCGACCCGGTCATGAATAGCTGGGGCAACATGATCAACGCGGCGCGTCTGGAGCTGGCGCGCGAGCCGATCGTTTGGTGGCCGCTGGCGGCGGCCTTCAGCTTCATGTTTGCGTTGGTGCTGGCGGCCAATCTGTTTGCCGATGTCGTGCGGGATGCATTCGATCCCCGTGGCCGAGGAGGGCGTGCATGAGCCTGCTCGATGTGCAAGATCTGAAAATCGGTATCGGCGCAGTCATGCCGGTGGATGGCGTAAGCTTCGGTATCGAAGCCGGCGAAACGTTCACCTTGCTGGGTGAGTCAGGTTGCGGAAAATCCATGACCGCCCTGGCACTGATGCGCCTGCTGCCGCCAGGCGCCTGCCTGATCGGCGGGCGTGCCGATTTTGATGGCCATTCTCTCGGAGAACTCCCTGAATCCAAAATGCGCAGCCTGCGCGGCAGCGGCATGGCGATGATTTTCCAGGAGCCGCAAACCTCGCTTAATCCTGTCATGACCATTGGCGACCAGATCGCCGAAGCGCTGCCGAATAACATGACGCGCGCAGAAAAGTTGACCGAGACGATCCGCCTGCTGGAAGAAGTGGGCATTCCCGATCCGCAGGTGCGTGCACACAGTTATCCATTTGAATTATCCGGCGGTCAGAAACAGCGCGTCATGATCGCGCAGGCGCTTGCCGGACGTCCGAAACTTTTGATCGCCGACGAGCCGACCACCGCGCTGGACGTGAGCCTGCAAGCGCAAATTCTTGATTTGCTCAAGCGGATCATTCGCCAGCATGGCATGGGCTTGCTGCTCATTACGCATGATCTTGGCGTGGCTCGCCATATGTCGGACAAGATCGGCATCATGTATGCCGGCCAGCTAGTGGAAACACTACAAGCCAGCCGGCTTGATGAGGCATTTCATCCCTACACGCGAAAACTACTGGGTGCAGTGCCCGATCTGGCACGTGCCGGCAAAAAACTGGCCGCCATCACGGGGCGCGTTCCGCCGCTCGATCTGATGTTTACCGGCTGCCGCTTTGCCGACCGCTGCGAACATGCCTTCGATGATTGCAGACGGAAGCCGCCCGACTGGACGGGCCTGGCGCCAGGCCATGCCGTACGCTGCTATTTGACGGCGCACCCTGAATTGCGCCGTATGACCACGGAAGACAGGTTTGTGCCGCCGCGGCGCGCACCGGAAAGCGCGGTCTTGTCAGTACGCGACCTGCGCGTGACCTACATGCAACGTACTGGTCAGTGGTTTGGTAAACGTGCCATTCAGGCGGTAGACGGAATCAGTTTTGACCTGGCCGCAGGCGAAACGCTGGCGCTGGTCGGTGAATCCGGCTGCGGCAAAACTACTGCCGCCAAGGCTGTCCTGGGACTGACCGGTATCAGCGGAGGAGAGGTATTTCTCGATCGGCAGAACGTCGCAGGTTTGACCGAACAACAGTTCCGGCCTTACCGTAAGCTGGCGCAGATTGTCTTCCAGGATCCCTTTAGTTCATTGAACCCGCGCATGCGGGTCGGCGATATTCTGGCCGAGGGCGCCAACGCACTCGATCCAGGCACGCGACTTGATATTGACGGCCTGTTGGAGAAAGTCGGCCTCAATGCTGACGCGGCCGCCAGGTATCCGCACGAATTCTCGGGCGGCCAGCGTCAGCGCATCGCCATTGCCCGCGCGTTGGCCGTCAAGCCCAGGATTCTGATTTGTGACGAGCCGACTTCCGCGCTGGACGTTTCGGTGCAGGCGCAGATTCTCAATCTGCTGGCCGATCTGCAACGCGAAGAGGGTCTGGCCATGCTTTTCATCACGCATAATCTGGCCGCGGTTGGCTACCTGGCGCATCGCATCGCAGTGATGAAAGAAGGGAAGATTGTCGAGATTGGGCCAACCCAGGATGTACTGAATGCGCCCAGGCATCCTTACACGAAGGATTTGCTTTCAGCCGTGCTTCCGCTCACGGTCTGAGGATTTGAGGCGCGGCGCTGGCATGATGTTGAGATCGGCTTTCTTCAACATCCCTGCCAGGGTCAACTCCGTTTGATGGTCAACCGTTTGCCGGCTTGAACACCAGAACTGCTGAGCTTGTTCCAGGTTTTAAGTTCGGAAACGGATACGTTAAAGCGATCCGCAATGGAATACAGGGTGTCGCCTCGACGAACCGTATAGCGCGTCGTGCCGCTTGCCATGGATTTGCTGGATTGGACCTTGCGGGCATCGGCCAGCCGGGATTCTGGACGACCCTGCTGCGCGGGGCGGATGACGAGCCGTTGGCCAGCCTTGACCTTGAGCGATTTGAGCGCGTTGTTGGCTTTGATGCTTGCAGGGCTAACGTCAAATTTCCGGGCAATGGCGTAGAGCGTTTCGCCTTTGCGCACGATATGGGTCTTCTCCGCCAGCTCTTCATTCCTGGGCTTAACCGAGTTCACCGGGTTGGCATCGCTGGCGGCTTCCTGCCAGCTGGCGGCGATCAGTTCTGGCACCTGGCCGTTGACCGGCACAAGGATGGCCTGGTCCTTGATCAGCCGGCCGTTCTTGAGATGCAGGGTATTGTGCTCGGCGATGCGTTCCGGGCTTGCCCCCAGTTGTCCGGCGATTTCGGCTAGTGTCATGCCTTTTTTCGCAGTGACGGGTTGCCAGCTGTCCCACTCGCCCTTGCTCAGATTGGCCTGGAATAGTTCAGCGTTGGTGACGGGCACCAGCACGGAAATCTGTGTGTCGGTCTTGATGAGCTTGCGTGGAAAGGCGGGGTTGAGTGACAGGAACTCCTCCACGTTGAGGCCGGCGAGCCTCGCGGCGGAGCGTACGTCGATGGCGCCTGCGTTGAGTGAAACCGGCGTGAAGTAGGGCTGGTTGGGAATGTTATTGAGGGTAACGCCAAAACTTTCGGGTTCCATCACCAGCCGTTTCATTGCCATCAGCTTGGGCACATAGTGGCGGGTTTCGGCTGGCAGTTGCAAGCTGAGGTAATCTGTCGGCAGGCCCTGTGCGGCATTTTTCTGCATGCTGCGGGAGACGCAACCCTCGCCGCAGTTGTATGCGGCCAGTGCCAGCTCCCATGAGCCGAAATCGAGGAAGAGTTTCTGCAGATAGTCCAGTGCTGCGCGGGTAGCTGCGGTCACATCTCGCCGGCCATCGTACCAATGGTTCTGCGCCAAGCCATAGTTCTTGCCAGTGGAGGGGATGAACTGCCAGATGCCAGCAGCGTGCGACCGCGAATAAGCCTGGGGGTTGAAGGCGCTTTCGATCATCGGCAGCAGCGCAATTTCCATTGGCATGCCACGCTTTTCGACCTCATCCACGATGTGGAAGAGGTAGCGACGGGAGCGGTCCAGCATGCGTGAAACATATTCCGGCTTTTTGGCGTACCAGTCGACATGGGTTTGCACCAGCGGAGAATCGAGGGGTTCCAGTTTGAGTCCGGCGCGGATGCGCTGCCAGAGGTCGTCGGTTACCGGGCCAGGCGATTCCTGAGCGGGGTTGGCGTATTTGAGCGAGAACAGCGCGAGCTGGCCAGTCTCCCTGGCGGCTGCGCCATGCATGCCGAGTAGACTGATTGCGCCAAGTGTTGCCAGAATGAGCTTGGTTGGAATGAAATGACGCAAAGTCCGCTCCTTCAAATCCGTAATCAAACGCGATGCTATGCCTGATGAGCTTGAATCGTCAACCTTTTGTTTTTATTGAAAATGGTCTTTCATTTCGCGTAGTGCCGCAAAGACTTCTACGGCGTTGGTCGGTGGTTGCTGTAGATGCCGCTTGGCGGTTTCCCGCAATGCTGGATCGGTGCAGCGCAGGAAGGGGTTGGTGGCTTTTTCAATCGCAAGCGATGAGGGTAGCGTGGGGTGATTTTCCGCACGCTTGCGGGTATCCACTGCGTATCGTTCGGCAAGCCTGGCATTGGCGGGATCGACGGTTAGCGCGAAACGGATGTTGCCGAGCGTATATTCATGCGCGCAATGGATTGCGGTGTCATCCGGTAACTGCGCTAGCCTGTTCAGCGAATGCAACATCATTTGTGGCGTGCCTTCAAACAGGCGGCCGCAGCCGCAGCCAAACAGGGTGTCGCCGCAGAAAAGGCGGTTTGCGCCATAATAGGAAACATGGCCCAGCGTGTGGCCTGGTGTGGCAATGGTATGAAACTGCAATTCCAGTTCGGGAATGTCGATAATGCAGTTGTCAGCGGCGATTTCGGTCCGGGATGGAATGGACTCGCTGGCAGGGCCGATGATGCGGGGACTGAACAATTCGGCAAGCAAAGGATTGCCGCCAGTATGGTCGCCATGGTGGTGGGTAATGAGGATGGCGGCAAGCCGCAAGTTGCGTTGCCGCAGGAATTCGATGCAAGGTTCGGAATCGCCAGGATCGATGAGAATGGCGTGCCGGTCGTTGTGGAGCGCCCAAATGTAATTATCCTGGAACGCGGGGATGGGAAAAACGGTCAACATGACAGAATGCCGCAAGTGAACATGTCCAAGATTAATCCCCTATGGTTCGATACGCCATTGGGACGTTACCTGCTCGATCGCGAGCAGGTGTATTTCGATGCCGCGGTTGCGGACGTCTTCGGATTTTACGCCGTGCAAATCGGCTTGCCCTGGATCGATTTCCTGCGCAACAGCCGCATTCCAAAGCGCATTTCCTGTGCCGGCGCCGCGCCAGCCAGCGTGCTGGCTGATCCCATGTTCCTGCCGTTTGAATCGCAGTCCATCGATTTGCTGCTGTTGCCGCATGTGCTGGAATATACCGGGCACCCGCATCAGGTGCTGCGAGAGGCCGAACGGGTGCTGCGGCCCGAAGGCAGGCTGATTTTGTCCGGTTTCAATCCGCGCAGCCTGTGGGGGTTGACCCAGATATTACGGGGTGCGGAAAAAGGTTTTCCGTGGAATGGACATTTCCTCAATATCTCCCGTATCAAGGATTGGTTGGCGCTGTTGGGATTTGAACTCGCCGCCGGGCGGATGTGCTGTTATCGTCCACCGGTCAACCAGGAAAACTGGCTCAGGCGCTTCCGGTTTATGGAGCCGGCGGGTGACCGCTGGTGGGCCATGGGTGGCGGGGTCTATCAACTACAGGCGGTCAAGCGGGTGCACGGCATGCGGGTGTTGATGCCGGGCTGGAAGGAAGAGACGCCTGCTCGCGCCGTGCCGGCGCTTGCGGCACGTAAAGTGCTGGATTTTTCACGCTACCGGATGCATCGTGACAAGCGCTGAATGGGTGGAGGTCTATACTGACGGCGCTTGCAAAGGCAACCCTGGACCCGGTGGGTGGGGCGTGCTGATGGTATATAAGGGTATCCGCAAGGAGCTGTCGGGAGGAGAACCTGATACGACCAATAACAGGATGGAGTTGCGTGCGGTCATCGAGGCGCTGAGAAGCTTGAAGCGGCCAGCAAAAATTCATCTACATACGGATTCGCAATATGTGCACAAAGGCATCAGTGAATGGCTGCCGGGATGGAAGCGCAAGGGATGGAAAACGGCGGAAGGCAAGCCGGTAAAGAACCAGGATCTGTGGCGAACACTCGATGAACTGGTGTCACGTCACGAGGTGAAATGGGAGTGGGTGAGAGGACATGCCGGCCATCCCGGCAATGAGGAGGCAGACAGGCTGGCGAATCAGGGAGTGACCAGCCTGCGGTAAAAAAAAGTACGTAGAAAAATCATGAGACAAATCATACTAGATACGGAAACCACCGGTCTTGATCCGAGGCAGGGTCATCGCATCATCGAGGTGGCGTTGGTGGAACTGGTCAATCGCCGGTTGACGGGCCGCAATTTTCATCGTTATCTCAATCCTGACCGTGACATCGAGGAAGGCGCGATGCAGGTGCACGGCATTACGCGCGAATTTCTGGAGGACAAGCCAAGATTTCCCGATGTCGTCGAAGACTTTCTTGACTTCGTCAGCGGCGCGGAGTTGATCATCCACAACGCGGGATTTGATGTCGGCTTTCTCAATACGGAACTTGGTTTGGTTAGCCGTCATGCGATCACGCAATACTGCACAGGCGTGGTCGATACACTGATGCTGGCGCGCAGCCTGCACCCAGGACAGCGCAACAATCTGGATGCGCTTTGCAAGCGTTATGAAATCGATAACTCCAGCCGTACGCTGCATGGTGCGCTGCTGGACTGTGAACTGCTCGCCCAGGTTTATCTGGCCATGACCCGTGGACAGGAAAACCTGATCATGGAAGTCGGCGACGCTGGTTCAACTGACATGGCTGCCGTGCGCGGTCAACGGCGTTCACCCCTGCGCGTGCGCATTTCGGAATCGGACGAGGCGGCGCATCAAAGTTGCCTTGCCGGAATCGACCGGGAAAGCAAGGGCGACTGCCTTTGGAACAGGCTCAAGGCTCACTGAGCGTGTCGGGCACAAATCTTTCCCAGTTTTGCAAAGCCATCTGGCGGGTGCTTGCCGGGCTGCTGTTTATCCTGGTTGTCGGCAAATCCTGGGCCGCCACGGTCGCCGTCGTGTTGTCAGATGATACCGCGCCTTATCAGGAAGCCACGGATGCCATCGAGGCCAGATTGGGCAAGGAGCATACAGTGGTGCGCATTCTTGCCCAACAGGCAAATCAAAGCGAGGCAGCGTTGTCCAGCGCAAAAATGATTGTGCCGGTTGGCGTCAGGGCGGCCAGAACCGTCGCGGAACGTGGCGGACGCACGCCAGTTCTGTCCGTTCTGGTGCCGCGCGAGTGGTATTTGTCGGAGGGAAAAACGGCGTTGAGCGAGGGCGGACGGCAGACCAGTGCGATTTTCATTGATCAGCCCTCCAGCCGGCAATTTCATTTGATTCTTTCTGCGTTGCCATCGGTGACAAAGGTGGGCGTGGTGCTGAGCCGGCAGGGTGCGAACCAGTTGCCTGAACTTGACCGTCAGGCCAAGTCGCACCGTCTGGCGCTCGTCAGCGCCACCCTTGAGCCTGGCGCCAGGCTTGTGGAAACGCTTGAGCGCGTGCTCGGCGAAGTCGATTTGCTGTTATTGCCTTTTCCGGATTCAGAAGTGCTCAACCGTACGACGGCCCAGAGTCTGTTCATGACGTCTTACCGTTTCCGTGACCCCGTTGTGGGGTATTCCCAGTCTCTGGTCAAGGCGGGTGCCTTATTGTCGGTGTATACCAACCCTGCCCAGGCTGGCCGTCATGCCGCCGAGCTGGCAGAACGTTTGCTGAGCGGCGAGAAGTTGCCGCAAGCGAACTGGCCAAAATACTTCGCTGTTTCCGTCAATGAGCATGTGGCGCGTTCACTGGACATCCGCGTGCCTTCCGAGACGGTATTGTTAAAACGCTTGCAGGACGCAGATGAGCATAATTAAGAGGCTTCCGCAACGTGGCGCCGGAAGTATTGCGCATGGCTTGCTCAAGCCTGGAATTCGCCAGCGCGTGTTCTGGCTGGCGATTCTTCCGGCCATGGTGATCAGTATCGCTTTGCTTGTTTATCAGACGCATACCAAACTGCGTGATCTGGAAGCGGCGCTTGCAGAACGCGGTGTGTCCATGGTGCGCCAATTGGCTCCGGCCGTCGAGTACGGCGTTGTCTCTGGAAACCCCGACATTCTCGTGCCGTTGATCAATGCGGCGGCATCGGAATCAGATGTCACTGGGGTCGGTGTTTTCGATGTCAGGGGAAAACTGATCGCCAGTTCTGGTCACACGAACTGGCCGAAGATGCGCGAAGCAGGCGTCTACGCCAATGGCAACGGCCGCTTTGCGTTAAGCAAAAGCCTGGTGTTTTACGCGTCCATTTCCCGCACGGAAGTGAGTCTTGAGGATTACAGCCTGATCTCGACTGGGGGGTTGGATGTCAAGCCCGGTGTTCGAACAGGCGCGAAAGCCGGTTGGGTGGGACTGGAGCTATCCACCCAATCCCTGGTCAAGGACCAGCGCCGGGCAGTTTTGGAGAGTCTTGGCATTTTGCTGGCTGGTTTGGCGGTCAGTGCCTTCATCGGCTGGCGCATGGGCCGTCAGATCACTCGCCCTATTTTGACGCTGGCGAACGCGGCGGGCCGAATCGGCGAGGGACATTTTGCCGAGCGCATTGCGGCCAACGGCACTGGGGAGTTTGGTATTCTCCAGCGCGCCGTCAACCAGATGGCCACCAAGCTGCAAAGCGCGCACGAACAGATGCAGGAGCGCATCGATCAGGCTACGGCACGTCTGATCTACCAGGCTGCGCATGATTCGCTGACCGGGCTCGTCAACCGTCGCGAGTTTGAACTGAGGCTGGATCGGGCTGTGCAGGCCAGTCAGCAACATGGCCGCACCCATGCGTTGTGCTACATGGACCTGGACCAGTTCAAGATCATTAACGATACTTGCGGGCATTCGGCTGGCGACGCGTTGCTATGCCAACTTGCCTTGCTTCTCAAAACCATCATGCGCGAGCGGGACACGCTGGCTCGATTAGGGGGCGACGAGTTTGCTCTGCTGCTGGAGAACTGCGATCTCGACGATGCGCTCAAGGTGGCCGATGAATGTCGGGCTGCCGTGCAACGTTACCGCTTCAAGTGGGATAACCGCATTTTTGCGGTCGGCGCGAGTATCGGCCTGGTGATGATCGACCACGATGCCGGCACCTCGACCAGCTTGCTGTCAGCGGCTGATGCGGCCTGCTATGTCGCAAAGGATCGCGGGCGAAATCAGATTCATGTCTATGAGCATAAAGATTCCGACCTGGCCAGGCATCGCAGCGAGATGCAATGGGTAAGCCGCATTCACAAGGCGCTGGATGAGGATCGTTTAAAGCTTTATTGGCAGGAAATCCGTCCAGTTGCGCCGACAGGCGCCGAAGCGCGTCATGTCGAACTGTTGTTGCGCATGGTCGACGAGGAAGGCCGGCTGATTCTGCCCATGGCCTTTATTCCTGCTGCGGAGCGCTATGCCTTGATGCCGCAGATTGACCGTTGGGTAATCGATCGCGCGTTGGGGATTTGCGGTGATTATCTGAATCGAGCCTTGCCGGGCGCTTGTGTGTTTGCCATCAACCTGTCCGGCGTTTCGCTCAAGTCAACGGAGTTCCGTAATAATTTGTTGGCACGCCTGAAAGAACAACCGCAAGCAGGCTCGCACATGTGTTTCGAAATCACCGAAACGGCGGCAATTGGTAACCTGGGCGTTGTCAATGAATTCATCGAGGAACTGAAATCCATGGGCTGCCGGTTTGCCCTGGATGACTTTGGCAGCGGCCTGTCCTCGTTTTCCTACCTCAAGAATCTGAAAGTGGACTATCTCAAGATCGATGGCGCCTTTGTTCATCAAATGGCGCGCGATCGGATTGATTATTCGATGGTCGAGGCAATCCACCGTATCGGCCGGCAAGTTGGCCTGAAAACGATTGCGGAGTATGTGGAATCAGAAGAAGTGCTGGACCGGTTGCGCACAATCGGGGTCGATTTCGCGCAGGGTAATTACCTGCACGCGCCTGAGCCGCTGGAAAATCTTTGTGGTTCCATCAGACCTGCTTAG
>CAZVBY010000006.1:0-29049 GCA_964625895.1 uncultured Thiobacillus sp. | reverse complement strand
CCAGCCTTTCTTCTTGAGCGCACTCATCAGATCGCGTGCATAGAAACTTTGCGAGCTGCCCTCCAGGCCATGGAACAGCACGACGATGGGTGCGCCGGGCTTCTCCGCATCGAGCCAGTCGGCATCGACAAAATCGCCATCGGGCCATTCCCAGCGCTCGCGCCGGTATTCGATGTCCGGCCCGCGCAGGAAAGCGGCGGTGTACAGGGTTTGCAGATTGCCGCCCGGCAACCAGGCGGGCGCGACATAGGCTTCGGCGGCTAGCGTTTGCATGGCCCACAGCATGACCGCGATGACGCCGGCATGGCAAGAATGTTTCATGGGCGGGTGCGCTGTTCGGCCTCGCCGCGAATGAACAACAGGCAGCCTTTTTCGCTCGTTACCCAGCCATGCGGCTTGCCTTTGGGCGCCATGTGGTAATCGCCGGCCATGCACAGCACGCCGTTGATGGTGGCGTCACCCTCCAGCACCAGCGATTCTTCTTCCAGCGCGTGCTCGTGCGGCGGCAGCTTGCTACCGGCTTTCATGCGGATCAGAAATGAACGGCTGGATGCGTCCTCGCGCAGCAGCTTGAGCTCGACTCCGCGCAGCAGCGTGACCCATTCGCCCTGATGGCTGTGCACGAACAGAAAATCCGGCGCCGGGGCATGCACGCGCTGAAACAGCTTCTCGCGCATGCGCGCGGCGGCCTGCGCATCCGGCGTCATGGGTGCCGAAGCTGCCGACAGCGCTTCGAGCAGGGCGGCATCGAGTGGAGGGGATGATTTCTTTTCATTCATGGTGGGGCGTCCTCATGCCTGATAGAGCGTGCGGCGCAGATGTTCCTGCGCGCGCTTGAGATGCGATTTCACCGTGCCCAGCGGCAAGCCGGTCTGTTCGCTGATTTCCTGATGCGACAGGTCCCGGTAAAACGCCAGAGCCAGCATCTGGCGCTGCACGGGGGTAAGCTGGATCAAAGCCTGTCCCAGGGCGCTGGATTGTTCAACGGCCAGCAGTTGATCCAGCGGAGAGCCTTCCGGGCAAGCCTCACCCTCGATCAGCACTTCCGGATCGGGCGAGTAGGCCAGCGGTTCAAGCCTGCGCAATGCATCCAGCGCGCGGCTGCGCGTCATCATCATCAGCCAGGCCAGCGGCTGGCCGCGCTGGGCATCGTAGCGCACGGCTTCGCGCCAGCATTGCCAGAAGGTTTCGACGCAGACTTCCTCTGCCAGATCGCGGCGCGCGGTGATTCTTAACGCAAGCCCGTATACGCGGGAAAGCGTCTGGTCATAAAAGCGGCCCAGCGCGGCTTCGTCGCCCGATGCCATGCGCTGGATCAGACCGGTCAGCAATGCATCCTGCGTGTGCGGAGATTCGTCGTCGTCCCTGCTCATGAGTCCGAGTATAGCGTCCCGGCCGGACAGCTTGAGTGGCGGGTTCATTGCGGTTCCTTTTCTATATGGTTCATCCAACTTTCGTGTGGGAAGGCCGGCAATCCATGACCGCAAACCCCTCTCCCAGCGGGAGAGGGTGGCGAAGCCGGGTGAGGGAGAAATGGCTGACACCCCATCGACATTTGGAAATTCCACCATCGCTCCCTCACTCCCTGCCCCTCTCCCGCTGGGAGAGGGGAAACACCGCAGGAATTTTTTAAAGTAAACACATTACCCATACAAAATCCTGAAGAAATTTCTATGTTTTCACCCTGATTACGCAGGAAAAGCCGAACTGGATGCATGCATCCAGATGAAGGCTTGCATGCGTAAAGGAGACGGGAATGTTCCCCAACTCGATTCTCAGGAGCACATCATGAAATCCATTGCATTGCGTACTGTTCCGGCCTTGTCACTGGCCGCGCTTCTGGCGGCTTCTCTCGTTGGATGCGGCGGCATGCAGAGCGCGCCGCCGCAGAAATCGCTTTATGACCGGCTGGGCGGCAAGCCTGCCATTCAGGCCGTGGTCGACGATTTCATCGGCAACGTGGCGGCCGACAAGCGCATCAACGGCTTTTTCGCCAGCACCAACATCCCGCGTCTCAATTCCATGCTGGTCAACCAGATTTGCGAAGCCACTGGCGGGCCGTGCAAGTACACCGGGCGCGACATGAAATCCGCCCACACCGGCATGGGCGTGACCGATGCGCACTTCAACGCGCTGGTGGAAGACCTGGTGAAATCGCTCAACAAGTTCAACGTGCCCGAGAAGGAAAAAGGCGAACTGCTGACCGCGCTGGCCTCGATGAAGGGCGACATCGTCGCCAGGTGATGGCAATGCGATTCGAGCTGATCAGCGAATGGCATCTGGCCGCGCCGCCCGAGGCGGTGTGGGCGGTGCTCGAAGCGCCCGGGGCGTGGCCGCGCTGGTGGCCTGAAATCAGCCGCGTGGAACTGCTGCAGGCGGGCGGCGACAACGACGAAGGCGCTGTGCGCCGCACCTGGTGGACCAGCCGCCTGCCGTATGGATTCGTCATCGACTTCACCACGCGCGCGTCAGAAAAGCCGCGCATGCTGGCGGTCGAGGCGAGCGGCGATCTGCACGGCATGGGCCGCTGGGAACTGGAAGCTATTCCGGTCGGCACGCGCGTTCGCTACACCTGGCAGGTCATGCCGCACAAGGCCTGGATGCGCTGGCTGGCGCCTGTCCTTTCTCCGCTGTTTGCCTGGAACCATCACGCGGTGATGAAGGATGGCGCGGCAGGCATGGCCAGGGTGCTTGGCGTGGAATTGATCGATTACCAGGGCATGAAAGGAAACCGGACATGGACATGAAACGCATCATCAACGAGTACTTCAGCGCGTTCGAGCGCAAGGATGGCGAAGCCTGGGTTGGATTGTTTGCCGAAGGCGCAAGCCTGGGCGGCCCGGCGCACACGCTGCCGGTCATGGGGCACGCAGCGCTGGCCGAGCTGTTTGCCGGCATCGCCATGCTGTTCGAAACCATCCAGTTCGAGGTCCTGGCCGTGCATGTTCACGGATCGTTCGCCGTGGCCGAATTTCATCTGCGCACCCGTGCGCGCAATGGAAAAACGCCACAGGCAAAAGGCATGGTCGCATTCGCGGCGGATGCGTCGGGCAAGCTGACACAGGTCGCCGGATTCTGGGACCCGGTCCCGGTTTTTTCGCAGGCAATGGCTGCCTGAGAAAAATCAACGTTCAATTTTTCAAGGAGATGAAAATGAACAGATTATTGATTTCGCTGTTAATTGGCATCAGCGCCGCCGGCATCTCGCTGGCAGGGCCTTACGACATCGAGGTGCGCCCTCCTGCCGCGCCGGTCATGCGGGATGGCGATTTGAAACTGCCCGCGGATTACAAAAGCTGGCCGGTTTACCTGCTGGATGTTCAGCGGCCAGAGCTCAAGCAGATTCGCGACATCTATATCAACCCGCAGGGATTCAAGTCGAGCCGGCCCTTCGCCTACGGCACGACGATGGTAATGGAACTGCATTCGGTAAAAACCGGCGCGGACGGCAAGCCCGAACCCGATGCCTACGGAAAATTGCAGAAACAGGCGCTTTCCAAAGTGTTCGTCATGGGCAAGGGCGCCGGCTGGGGTCAGGACGTCCCGCCCGAACAGCGCACCGGCGAATGGGTGTTCACGGCGTATGACGCGAGCGGCAATTCACTTGGCAAGGACATGATCGCCTGCCGCGGCTGCCATGTGCCGCTGAAGGACACGGATTTTGTGGCGAAAGTGCCGGAGTTTGAAGCGGCCAGGGCGAATGTCAGATAGAAATTCCCGTTTATGGGAAGTGGTTTATTTGTGCCAGCCGGGGTGCGTGATACTGGACAATGTCCACCGGATTGAATAGGATGAAAAAGTCTATTTTGCCTGCCGTGTAGATCATGCACCCAGACCACGCCCTGCTCGTCAAATACAGCAAACCGGGGCCGCGTTATACCTCTTATCCGCCCGCGCCGCATTTCGCCGAGGATTTCGGCATCGGCCAATGGCGGCAGGAAATCATTGAAAGCCAGGACGCCAGCCGGCCGATTTCGCTTTACGTGCACATCCCGTTTTGCGACACGCTGTGTTTCTACTGCGGCTGCAACATGGTCGCCACGCAGAAATACGACAAGGCGCGGGAATACCTGAAATATCTCAAGCGCGAAATCGACGAAGTCGCGGCGCTGACGAGTTCCTCGCGCCGCGTGGTGCAACTGCACTGGGGCGGCGGCACGCCGACTTTTCTCAAGGCTGGGGAAATCCGTGATCTGGCCGCGCATATCCGCTCGCGATTCAATTTCGATCCGCGGGCCGAAGTCTCGGTCGAAGTCGATCCGCGCGGCCTGCTGCGAGAGCAGGTCGATGCGCTGCGCGAATCCGGCTTCAACCGCGCCAGCATCGGCGTGCAGGATTTGAACGAGCAGGTGCAGAAAGCGGTCAACCGGGTTCAACCCCTGTCGCTCATTCAGGAAGTGTACGGCTGGTTCCGTGAGGCCAATTTCCAGAGCATCAACATGGACCTGATGGTCGGCCTGCCGCACCAGACGCTGGAAACCTACAAGGACACGCTGAAGGAAATCACCGCCATGGCGCCCGACCGGCTGGCCGTGTTCGGCTACGCCCATGTGCCGTGGATGAAAAAGCACCAGAAACTCATTGTGCAGTCCGACCTGCCCAATTTCGAAACGCGCATGGCCCTGCAGGAACAGATACTGGAAACGCTGGAAGGCAAGGGCTACGTGCATGTCGGCATGGATCACTTCGCCATGCCGGATGACGAAATCGTCAAGGCGCAGCGCAGCAAAACCCTGTGGCGGAATTTTCAGGGCTACACCACGCACCGCAACGCCGACATCTATGCCTTTGGCGCCTCGTCCATCAGCCAGACCAACGATGTCTACGCACAGAACGAAAAGCGCCCCACCGGCTACCAGCAGATGATTGGTGAACATGGCCTGGCCACGGTCAAGGGCTACCGCATGACCACCGACGACAAACTGCGGCGCGACGTCATCATCGAATTGATGTGCGACCTGGTGGTCAACAAACAGGGCATCGGCGCGCGCTGGAACATCGATTTCAACGACTACTTCGCCAAAAGCCTGGAATTGCTGAATCCGCTGGTGGCTGACGGCCTGGTCGAAGCCGATGCAAACGAAATCCGCGTCACCACACTGGGCCGCCTGTTCCTGCGCAACATCGCCATGGCGTTTGATGCCTACCTCAATGCGCCCAAACAGACACTGTCGGGACAGGAAGTGCCACGTTACTCAATGACCGCTTGAGGTGGTTGAGATGGCCAAGCGCAAAAAAGCCGCACAGAGCGTGGCTTTTCAGCGTGCTGACAAAGCCCAAACTGTTTTCACCCTATCCCCTTGTGGGGCGAGGTAGGGAATTCGCGGAGTACGCTCCGCGCCTACCGAGCGGTTCGGGCATGCAAGCCCGAACGCGCCCTGCAAGGGGGGCAGGGTGAGGGGCGATTAAAATCAAGCCATTGCGATAAACCCATGGTAAATCTCCGGTACGAAAGGTCTACGATTGCCTCATCCAACCATCTGCGCATGGATTCGTAATCTTTAAGCTGCGGGAACAGCAAGCCTTTCGGCCACTTCAGCGAGATGATCGAGCTTTTCTTTGATTTGTTTGAATCTCTCCATTCGCTCAATAAGTCCAAACACGAGATGGCGTGAGCCGGGAACTCCCGGACAATCCATAACACTAAGTGTTACACTCTGCAAATGAAAAGAGTCTTCAAAACTCGCCACTTCAGCCGATGGATGCGCAAGACCGAGCTATCCGATCAAGCGTTGTGCCAAGCGGTTGAAGAAATGGCTTGTGGCCTAATTGACGCCGACTTGGGAGGCGGCATTGTCAAAAAGCGGGTTGGGCTTGCTGGCCGGGGAAAGCGTGGTGGAGCAAGAACACTCGTTGCGACAAACAAGGGTGGCCGCTGGTTCTTCGTATTCGGGTTCGAGAAAAATGAGCGCGCGAACATCAGCGACGAAGAATTGGAAGCTTTGCAGAGTATCGCCGCCGATTTGCTTGCCAGAACCGCTCGACAGTTGGATGAGGCAATCGAAGACCTTTCGTTACAGGAGATTTGCCATGACGACCAAACCTAAAGCCAAAAGCCGAATCCTCGAAGCTGTTCACGAAACGGCGGGCGACCTGCATCGTCTCGGGTTCATCGACAAGCGCAAGATGCAGAAATACGAAGCGCTTTGCGTAGAGCCTGTTCCTGAGTATGACGCCGAGAAGATTCGCGTGCTGCGGAAAAATCTGCATCTAAGTCAGGCTGTGCTGGCTGCCGTGCTCAACACCAGCCTATCTACCGTGCGCAAGTGGGAGATTGGCGACAAGAAGCCGAGTGGCCCGTCCTTGAAGCTACTCAGCCTGATCGACCGCAAGGGGCTTGATGCCGTGTTGTGAGGCGAGGCTATCTATACCCGCTTCAAGCGGGTCTTTTTGACAAACCCCCTCCCCCTTGACGGGGGAGGGCTGGGGAAAGGGTGTCTCGTTACAGGGTTTATCGCAACACCTTGATTTTAATCACCCCTCACCATGGCTCCCCTTGCATGCCCGAACCGCTCGGTAGGCGCGGAGTACACTCCGCGAATTCCCTACCTCGCCCCACAAGGGGAGAGGGGAAAAACAGCTTGGACTTTGTCAGCACTCTGAGCCGCGCACTGCGCGGCTTTACTTTCTGGCGGGAAACAGCTTACTTGAGCACGACACTCATCACGGCGTCTTCTTCCTTGGCAAGGTTGTTCAGCGCCGCGGCGACTTCACCTTGCGCCATATCACCCATGAGCGCGGTGTTGAAACGCATAACGTAGATCTTGCCGTCCAGCCCTTCGTAAACGCTGTAGCGGCAGGTGAGCGCCGGGGGTTGTTTGGCTTTTTGCTGGGCCTTGAGCACAGCTTCGGCAAGGCCCGGGTGGCACATGCCCAGCACCTTCATGGGCTTGGCATCCTTGTGGCCGCCCTTTTTCATGGTTTCCTGCGCGTCGAATACGCCGGTGACTTTCCAGCCGCGGGCTTCACCAGCTTTCTTCAAGGCATCGACCGTTTCGTTGAAGCCGAGTTTGCTCGGTTTTTCCAGCATCATGGCTTGCATGATCTTGGCTTGGGCCTGCTGCATTTGCTGCATGGAGGCCTCGATTTCCTTCTGCCCGGCTGCCAGGGCGGGAAGGGAAAGAGTGATCAGGGAGAGAGTAAGGGCGGAAAATCGTTTCATGATGACCTCGTTTGGTTTGTCAGTGTGAGCCGCGGATTGGGCCGCCTTTCAGGCGATATTGCGTGCCGCAATAGGGACACAGCGCCTCGCCGGTTTTTTCGATGGGCAGGAACACACGCGGATGCGCGTTCCAGTTGACATGCTCGGGCAGGGGGCAATGCAATGGGAGCTGCTTGTCGGTGATTTCAATCACGCGCTGGGTGTTGTCGGATTGTTCTGCCATGTTGTGTATGCCTCAAACGTAAGTCAGCCAGCCTTCATGTGCGGGGGAACGGCCTTGCACACAGTCGAAATACATGGTCTGCAATTTTTGCGTGACCGGGCCGCGCGTGCCATTGCCGATGGCGCGGTTGTCCAGTTCGCGGATGGGGGTGACTTCGGCGGCTGTGCCGGTGAAGAAGGCTTCGTCGGCAGAATACACCTCATCGCGTGTGATGCGTTTTTCGATGACCTGATAGCCCAGTTCGTTCGCCAGCTGCACGATGGTGTCGCGGGTGATGCCTTCCAGCGCGGCGGTCAGGTCGGGCGTGTAGATTTTGCCTTTGCGGATGATGAAGATGTTCTCGCCGGAACCTTCGGACACGAAACCGTCCACATCCAGCAACAGGGCTTCGTCGTAGCCGTCCATCTCGGCTTCGCGGTGCGCCAGGATCGAGTTCATGTAGTTGCCATTGGCCTTGGCCTTGCACATGGTGATGTTGACGTGATGCCGCGAGAAGGAAGACGTCTTGACGCGGATGCCGTTGTCCAGCGCTTCCTGTCCAAGATACGCGCCCCATTTCCAGGCGGCGACGATGACATGGGTGGACAGGGTTTTGGCGGAAATGCCCATCGCCTCGGCGCCGTAGAAGGCCATCGGGCGGATGTAGGCGGACTCCAGTTTGTTTTCGCGCACGGCCAGCTTGTGCGCTTCGTTGATTTCATCCTTGGAGTACGGCATGGCCATGCCCAGAATATGCGCCGAGCGGAACAGTCTGTCGGTATGATCCTGCAAGCGGAAAATCGCCGTGCCCTTGGGCGTCTGGTAGGCGCGCACGCCCTCAAACACGCCCATGCCATAGTGCAGCGTGTGGGTCAGAACATGGGTGGTGGCATCGCGCCAGTTCACCAGCTTGCCATCGTACCAGATAAAACCGTCGCGGTCGGACATCGACATAAAAAACTCCAGAACTTCTTGTTGAATGGGATAAGAAATGAAATTGTATCAAAGGGTTGCACTGATATGCCTGGGCGGCTGGGCAATGTTTGCAATCGGCGGCTGCGAAGCGCGCCCGCCAGCGTCAGGCCAGGCCGCGCAAAAAGCGGATTTTGACTATTACCTGCTGGCACTGTCGCTCGCCCCAGCATTTTGCGAAGACTCGATCGGCAAGCGCCGCGTGCCGCATCAGTGCAGGGATTTCGATCTGGTGGATTTCCAGCGCACGCCGCTGACGCTGCACGGGCTATGGCCCAACAACCGCTCAGGGAAGCATCCGTTCAATTGCGGCGCGGAACGCCGCGATGGGGGCATGTGCAGCCTGTCGGAAGTGGCGCTGCCGCGTGCGCTGTCGGCGCGGCTGGAGACCGTCATGCCCGGCACGGCGGATTGCCTGGATCGCCATGAATGGGCCAAACATGGCTCGTGCAGTGGCTTGGATATGCAGGGCTATTTCAGCGAATCGATCAAGCTGGTTGAGCGTGCTAACCGGGCAGTAGGCGATGTGCTGGCCAGCCATGCCGGGCGGGAGGTCGCGCTGGATACGCTGCGTGATGCGCTACGCAAGCATGACCCGGCGCTGCTGGAAAGCGTGACCTTCGACTGCCGCACGCCACGCAGCGATTCGCCCGCGCGGCGCAAAACCATGCTGCGCGAAGTGCGTGTGTACTTTCAGGTTTTGCCAGATGGGCGACCGGGCGAACCGATGAATTTCCGCGATGCGGGAGTGAAACATTTCAATTCGGGCTGCCAGGCAGGGCGGGCGTATGTCGACGCGCCATAGCCCCTCTCCCAGCGGGAGAGGGTGGCGAAGCCGGGTGAGGGAGAAAAGCTTGATATACCCCTTGCATTTGGGTTTCCACCATCTCTCCCTCACCCCTATCCCCTCTCCCGCTGGGAGAGGGGGACACGGCTGCGAACTGACAGTTAGTCTGCCCGCTCAAAAAAATTGAATGGACCAATCAATCACCCCGGCAAATTCTGCCGCACAAATTCCGGAAAATAATCCGCCCGCACGATGTAGGTGCCGTCGCAGTTGAACGAGGCGCGCACGATGCCTTCGGACAGCGAAATGGCGGCATTGCGCAGGTAGTAGCCCTCGATGGCGCGGAGCTGGTCAAAGCCGTGGATGATTTCGTGGATCAATTCCTGCTTGACCGGCTGCCAGCTGGCACGCTGTTCATCCATCAGCCTCTGCCAGTGCTCCGGCATGTAGTGGCGCAAGGGGCCGGTCTGGATCATGCTGCGCACCCAGGCGATGGTGTTCATTTTCTCCGCGAACGGCACGCGCACGAAATGCCGTGCGAGATAATCGTCCGACATCAGTGAATCGACATCGTGGATTTCATAATTGAACGGGTTGAAAATCGATTCGGTGCGTACCTCGGAACTGTTGAAGCCGACGTAAATCGCATAGCATCCGGTTTCCGCCAGCAGCCACTCAATGCGTGAAAGTGCCGCACCGACTTTCTGGTCGATGCGGGATTCGTATTTGCTGCGGATGGGCGCGGTTTCACGCAGGGAGGGGTCGCCCTTGATGCCGACAAAAGGCTTGTCGGCGGGCAGGCCAAACGCGCCGACGATGGCTTCTTTCAGCACGCAGAAATCGCCTTCAGCGGTGGGAATGAGGGTGACGGGATGGGGGTTCATGATGTGCCAGTGATTATGAGCGAAAAATGTGTGCGATTGAGATGACAATTAAATGAAAAGTTTTCTGGCGGCTGGATTATTTTTTTGCGCGGCAAGCGCGTGGGCGGCGCAGTCTTGTGAACAGGCGTTGTCGCGCTTTGAATACACACAGGCTGCGGGCGAGGCGCAAGCCGCCTTGCAACAAACCCCGGCGGATGCCGCGATGTGGATTTGCCTGGCGCGAACACAGTATGAGCGTGGTGATTTCCAGACCGCGCTTGAGTCGCTTAATCAGGCCGCTGATCTGCAGCCGCAAGGTGCGGTGGCGGTACGTCTGGGCAACTGGTATGGCGTTACCCTGCGCCGACTGGGGCAGAGCGAAAAAGCCTGGCAACACCAGCAGACGGCGCTTGCGCTGGCAAGCCAGATCAACGATCAGGCCGGGCTGGCTACGGCGCTGCACAACACGGCGGGAATGCGCTACGACCGTGGCGATACCTTTGGTGCGCTGCGCGACTATCAGGCCAGTATTCCCATCAATCCCGATCTGGCCGAACGCTCCGCCTCATTCAACAACATGGGGCTGATTTACCAGGACATGGGCGATGTGCGCCGCGCACGCGAACATTTGCAGGCCGCGATCACGCTCAACCGCAGCAATAATCACTTCCATCATCTGGGCAAGCACCTGATGAACCTGGGCAACTTGGAGCGTACCCAAGGCCGGTTTGACGAAGCCCAGCGCCTGTTGCAGGAAGGCCATGTACTGATTGATCAATCCGGCGACGTATTCTGGCTGGGCGTGGCCGCTCACTACCGCGCCTGGCTGGCGAAAGACCGCAAACAGATCGAGGCGGCGCGCACCGCCTACGCCGAGGCGCTGGCGTTTTACCGCAAGGCCGGTGCGGCGGGCGAAGTGGCGCGGCTAACGCGCGAGCTTGCCGAAAACCGCTTCCCATAAGGCGCTCACGGCTATGCGTGCGGCTTCAAGCTGTTGTGCATCCACGCGCGCGTGCTCGGCGCCCGCAAGTTTCACCGTGTGTTGCACGCGGCGCAGTTCGCGGTAGGCGTCGGCGGCGTTGTCTGCAATATCACTGCTCAGTAATCCCAAGCTGCCGCAGCGCTTGAGCAGGGCGATGTTGCCGACGTTGTCGAGCAGCTCGGGATGATCTTTCGCGTGCTGGAGGATCAGGTATTGCACGGCGAATTCGACGTCGACGATGCCGCCGCTGTCATGCTTGATGTCAAATAAATCCGTGTTGTTCGGATGGCCGTCGCGCATTTTCTGGCGCATGGTCAGCACGTCTTCTTTCAGCTTTGCCGCATCGCGAGGAAGGGTCAGGATGCCTCGCCGGATGGTTTCGAATTTTTCGCCGATGGCGGCATCGCCGCAGACATGGCGGGCGCGGGTCAGCGCCTGGTGCTCCCAGGTCCAGGCCTTGTTGCCCTGGTAATCCTCGAAGGCTTCGACGCTGCTGACCAGCAGGCCCGAAGCGCCGTCGGGGCGCAGGCGCAGGTCGGTGTCGTAGAGCACGCCGGCGGAGGTGGCGGTGGAAAACCAGGTGCTGAGTTTTTGCGCCAGCCGTGCGTAGATCGCGCCCGCGTCCGGCGTGTCGTCGTCGTACAGGAACACGATGTCCAGATCGGAGGCATAGCCCAGTTCCTTGCCGCCCAGTTTGCCGTAGCCGATGATGGCAAAGCGCGGCCGGTCGAGATGCCGTTTGGGCATGGTCAGCCAGGCGCGGTGCAGGGTTTCGGCGAGCAGCAGGTCGGCCAGCGCGGCCAGATGATCGGAGAGGGTTTCGAGCTTGAGCGCGCCGGCCACGTCCTGCGCCAGCAGATGCAGGGTTTGCGCCTGCTTGAAGCGACGCAGACGATCCATTTGCGTTTCCATGTCGCCCGTTTCGGCATCCAGGGCTTCGTGCAGCCTTGCCGCGAGCGCGGGCCAGTCGGGGATTTCGAACAACTGTCTGGGGTCGATCAGTTCGTCGAGCAGTTGGGGTTGCCGCGTGACCAGTTGCGCGGCCCACGGGCTGGCGGAAAACAGCCGGGCAAGTTGTTTCAGCGCCGCCGGATATTCGGCCAGCAGGGCCAGATAGGTCTGGCGGCGGGCAATGGTTTCGATGAAGCCGGTGAAGCGGGTTAGCGTGTCGTCCGGATGGGTTTGCTGTGCCGACAGTTCGATGATCGGCGGCATCAGACTGTCGACCCGGGTTCGGGACGACTCGGGAAATCGGGTGACGGCAATTTCCCGCAACTGCCCAAGCCGCGTGACCATGTCGGTGGCATTTTCGAAGCCGAGCGTTTCCAGTTGCGCGATGTGCGCATCGGGGTGTTGCCACACCGGCAGCAGCGGATGCGAGGACTGATCGACCTGCGGCGCGGCGAAAATCTGCTCGAAGTGTTGCTCGGTGATTTTGCGATGCTGGTTCAGGCTGATGAGCAGCGCTTCCCAGCTGTCGAAATTCATGGCCTCGGCGATGAGGCGCTGGCTTTCCTCGTCGCTGGGCAGGGTCTGGGTTTGCGCGTCGTCCAGATACTGCAATCGGTGTTCAAGCGCGCGCAGGAAACGGTAAGCCTCGATCAGTCTTTCAGTGGTTGCCCTGGGTATGAACTGCCTTTCCGCAAGCACCTTGAGCACCTGTTGCGTTGGTTTGATGCGCAAGGCGGGTTCGTAGCCGCCGCGTATCAGTTGAAATACCTGGGCGGCGAATTCGATTTCGCGAATGCCTCCCGGTCCCAGCTTGATGTTGTTCTGGCGATCCTTGCGGATGACTTCGGCGCGGATTTGCGCATGCAGTTCCCTGAGCGACTGGTAGGCGTTGAAATCGAGATACTTGCGGAATACGAAGGGGCGGATCACGTCATCCAGTTCCTTGTGCCGTCCACCCGTGAGCGCGCGGCCCTTGATCCAGGCATAACGTTCCCACGGCCGCCCGTGCAGGGTCAGGTAGTCTTCCAGCATGGCGTAGCTCATGGCCAGCGGGCCCGAATCGCCCCAAGGCCGCAATCGCAAATCGACGCGGAACACATAGCCATCAGCGGTCGTGTCGGAAATGGTGTTGCTGATCTTTTTTCCGAGCCGCTGGAAAAACTCATGGTGCGAAAGCGACACGATGCTACCCCTCTCCTGCGGGAGAGGGGCAGGGGTGAGGGGCTGGGTTTCACCTTCGTCCGGATAGAGATAAATCAGGTCGATATCGGAAGAGACATTCAGCTCACCGCCGCCCAGCTTGCCCATGCCCACGACGACCAGCTCCATGGGGCTGCCATCGCTGTTCTTGGGCTGGCCATGGCGTTCCGCAAGCAGCCGGGCATGAAAATCCAGCGCGGACTGAATGCACATTTCGGCCAGGTCGGAAAACGCGCCGGTCACTTCCTCCAAAGAGGCAAGTCCCGCCAGGTCGCGCGCGGCGGTGACGGCCCAGACCCGGTTTTTCAACTGGCGAAGGCGGGTTTTCAAGGCCTCTTCGTCCGCGACAGGTTCTGCCAGCCAGACGGCCATTTCCTCGCGGGTAAAGGGCTGGTCCATGCGGCTGGATAGTTCCCTCAACTCCGGCCGGGCGTTGAGCAGGCGGGCGGCATGGCGGGAAAGGCCGGCCAGACGGTCGAGCGGGGGTTCCTTGATATCCATAGGCAAATTAGAATCCTTGTCTTTAGGAACTATAACGCTAACTTGTCCAGGAGACCCTAATGGCCGACATCACCTCAGTCTTGCATGAAACGCGCGTGTTCCCGGCGTCAGCGGAATTCGCGGCGAAAGCCAATGTGTCCGGCATGGCGGCATATGAAGCCCTGATGAATGAAGCCAAGCACGACTATGCCGGCTTCTGGGGACGGCTGGCCAGGGAAAACATCAGTTGGCACAAGCTGTTCAGCCGCGTGCTCGACGAGTCCGGCGCGCCGTTCTACAAGTGGTTCGACGATGGCGATCTCAACGTTTCCTTCAACTGCCTGGACAAGAACATTCATGCCGGCAAGGGCGACAAGACCGCGCTGATTTTCGAGGCGGACGACGGCACGGTGACCACGTCCACCTACAACGATCTGCTCAAGCGCGTCAGTAAATTTGCCAACGCCTTGAAATCGCTGGGCGTCGGCAAGGGCGACCGCGTCATCATCTATATGCCGATGAGTATCGAGGCGGTGGTGTCCATGCAGGCCTGCGCGCGCATCGGCGCGATTCATTCCGTGGTGTTCGGCGGGTTTTCCGCCAAGTCGTTGAACGAACGCATTATCGACGCCGGCGCAAAAGTGGTGGTCACGGCCGATGAATCGATGCGTGGCGGCAAGGCCGTGCCACTGAAAGCGGCTGTCGATGAGGCCATTGCGATTGGCGGCTGTGGCTGCCTGGAGAAAGTCGTGGTGTACAAGCGCTCGGGCGGCGCGATCAATATGGCGGTTGGGCGCGATGTGTGGTGGCATGACGTCGCGGCGAATCAATCTGAATCATGCGAGCCGGTGTGGGTGAGCGCCGAGCATCCGCTGTTCATCCTCTATACCTCCGGTTCCACCGGCAAGCCCAAGGGCGTGCAGCATTCCACCGGCGGCTATCTGCTGGGCGCGGTGCTGTCGATGAAGTGGGTGTTCGACGCCAGGCCGGAAACCGATGTGTACTGGTGCACGGCGGATGTGGGCTGGATTACCGGCCACACCTATGTTGCCTACGGGCCGCTGGCGCTGGGCATGACCGAAGTCATCTTCGAGGGCATCCCCACTTACCCGCACGCCGGACGCTTCTGGGAAACGATCCAGAAGCACAAGGTCACCACGTTCTATACGGCGCCCACTGCCATTCGCTCGCTGATCAAGCTGGGATCGGACCTGCCGGCCAAATTCGATCTTTCCTCGCTGCGCCTGCTGGGCACGGTGGGCGAGCCCATCAACCCCGAAGCGTGGATGTGGTACTACGAAATCATCGGGCAAAAGCGTTGCCCGATCGTGGACACCTGGTGGCAGACCGAAACCGGGGCCAACATGATTTCGCCGCTCCCCGGCGCGGTCCCCACCAAACCGGGCTCCTGCACCCTGCCGCTGCCCGGCATCATGGTGGGCGTGGTGGACGAGGCGGGACACGACGTGGAAAAGGGCCATGGCGGTTTTCTGGTCATCAAGCGTCCGTTTCCTTCGCAACTGCGCACCCTGTGGGGCGACCCGGAGCGTTTTAAAAAGACGTACTTCCCGGAAGAACTTGGCGGCAAGATGTATCTGGCGGGCGACTCCACGCACCAGGACGCGGATGGCTACTACTGGATCATGGGCCGCATCGACGATGTGCTGAACGTATCCGGGCATCGCCTGGGCACCATGGAAATCGAATCCGCGCTGGTATCCAACCCGCGCGTGGCCGAGGCGGCCGTGGTCGGCAAGCCGCATGACATCAAGGGCGAAGCCGTGGTGGCCTTTGTGGTGTGCAAGGGCGCGCGACCGGAAGGCGACGAGGCCAGGATGCTGGCGGATGAGTTAAAGAAATGGGTCGGCAAGGAAATCGGCCCGATCGCCAAGCCGGATGACATCCGTTTTGGCGACAACCTGCCCAAGACCCGCTCCGGCAAGATCATGCGCCGTCTGCTGCGGGCCATCGCCAAGGGCGAGGAAATCACCCAGGACACCTCCACGCTGGAGAACCCGGCGATTCTGGATCAGTTGAAGCAAACCGTATGAAATGAAAATGACCTGAAACCATCCATGCTTGCCTTGTTGCCGGATTGCATGGATGGATCATGTCCGGCGGATAATGGAAATTTACAAATTAACAAGTAGGTAACAGTAATAATCCAGCATCGTTGCGGAAACGGAGAATAAATAATGCCAGAGCGCTTGTTAAGGCGCCTGCCTTTGCTGGGATTGCTGTTGGGGATGTTGTTCTGGGTGCTGGATTCGGTCGTCGATGCCTTTGTTTTTGGCGAATACGCCAGTTTTTTACAAGCATTGGTGGATCCGGGTGCATCCGAGCTTTGGATGCGTGCTTGCGTCATGGTATTGCTGCTGTCTTTTTCATGGTATGCGCGGCGGCAGGGCATTCGGCTGGAGCAATCGCAAAACTTGCTCGAAGCCAGTGAAGCAGAACTGGATACTCACCGGGACATGCAGGTCGTGTTACGCCGTCAGGCGGATGAACTCAATCGCCGCGTGGTCAGAGTGGAAAGCGAGCAAGAGCGGCTGCGCCTCCTTGCTTATCAGGACCCCTTGACGGGGCTCTACAATCGCCGTCGTATCGAGGAAATTCTTGAATCGGCGCGGCTGACGCAGCAACTTAGCGAAGCAGGGCTGGGAGTGTTGCTTGTCGATATCGACCATTTCAAGAAAGTGAATGACCGTTTTGGGCATTTTGCCGGCGACCGTGTGCTGAGCGAAATGAGCACCATGCTCAAAACGTATTTCCGACGTGGTGACGCGGCCGGGCGCTGGGGGGGAGAGGAGTTTCTGGTGATACTGCCTAACCTGAGTGTCGGCGAAGCGGAAGTGGTCAGTGAAAATTTCCGCCTGCGTGTGGCACGTGCGGAATTTCCGCCTGCGGGAAAATTGACGGTAAGTCTGGGGCTGGCGATGATCGAGCCGGGCGAGACGGCGGAGTCCGTGCTCAAGCGTGCCGACAAGGCATTGATGATGGCCAAGAATAACGGGCGCAACCGGCTTTACCTTTGCCAATGCCGCAATGGTCTGTCCGGTGCATGTCAGGAAGATGCGTGCGTGCCGTTTGGAATGACCAGCGTTATCGCTTAACAGGGTGTTGAAAAACTACACTTAGTTCTCGATATACGCTTCAAACTGGATGCGCAAGCGCACTTCGTCTCCCACAAAAGGGAGTCCGTTGCGCATGCCAAACAGAGAACGTCTGATTACGCCTGTCGCATCGGCGCCACAGCCGCGTTTTCGGGCGGCCAGGTTCAACCCGCACTTTACCCGACCAATTTCCAGGCGCACAGGCTGGGTGATGCCCAGCAGGGTCAGTTCACCCTCGACCGCCGCTGGCCGGTCGCTTTCAAAAATGAATTTCTGGCTGCGATAGCTGATGGTCGGAAATCGCGCCACATCGAACCAGCCCGCGCCTTTCAGAATGGCGTCGCGCTCGTCGTGACCGGTATCCAGTGAGGATGCGTCGATGGTAATGTCGAGCGCGCCAATGCGCTGCGTGGGATCGTATTCCAGAGTGCCGCGCGTACTGTCGAATTGCCCCCGTTGGATGGAAAAACCGAGATGGTCGATTTCAAACAGGGGATAGGTATGGCTGGCGTCGATCTGGTAAAGCGCGGCAAATGACGGCACGCTGGCCACGAGTGCTGTGAGGAAGAGCGCTGCTTTTTTCATGGTGCGCGGGTCGGGACAAGCAACAACGAGAATGCGATGCGGACCTCATTGGCGAGGGCGGATGGATCGGCCCACATGCCTTCACCGATTTTGAAATCCTGCCGATTGAGGAGGAATGTGCCGGTCAGCCGCTGGGAAGATGTGTCGGGCTTGAGCTGCGTGGTGATCCGCAGCGGTCTGCTGATGCCCTTGGCAGTCAGCGTGCCTTCCACGTCATAACGCCCGCCGGTCCGCGGGGCGATGCGTGTCGAGGTGAATCTTGCCGTCGGGTGGCGGCGGCTGTCAAAAAATAGCGGGCTGCCCGCTTCAGCCGTGGCATCCGGATTGCCGGCGTCAATGCTGGAAGTGGCGATCTCCATGCGAATGACTGCACGTTCCGGTCGTGCCGGGTCAAGCTGGATATCGGCGAGATATTTTTTGAACTCGCCGTCCAGCGTGGCGCCCATGGCCTGGTACTGGAAACCGATCTTGCTGCGTGCGGGATCGATTTGCCAGTTGCCTGCACAGGCCAGGGAGGGTGCCAGCAACAGGGTCGTCATAAATAACCCGTATTTGTTCAATTGCGTTTCTCCAGAAAAGGCAACATGCGCACCAGGGTGCGATCACGGTCGATGAAATGGTGTTTCAGCGCCGCCGCCCCATGCAGAGTGACCAGCGCCAGCAGGGTCAAGTTCAATGTTTTGTGCAATGCCTTGAGGCTGTCGAGCAGCGCGGGATTCTTGGGCATGAGTTGCGGCAATTCCCAGATGCCAAAGTAAATGACGGGAATGCCTGCGGCGGAAGTCACCAGCCAGCCGGAGAGCGGGATGGCGAACATCAGGACGTAGAGCGTGCCATGAACCAGCGCTGCGGTTCGCAGTTGCCAGACCGGGGCAGGTATCGGAGGGGGGGGCGTATATATCAGCCGTAAGGACAACCGTAAAGTGACCAGCGCCAACAGGCTTATCCCCGCCCATTTGTGCCAGGCCAGCAGTTTTAATTTGAGCGGCGACAAGGGCATGTCCGCGACGCTCATGCCAAACAGGATGTTGGCGCCCAACGCCGCTACCATCAACCAGTGCAGCCAGATGGCCGGAAGTGCATAGCGAGTGGAAAACATGGCAGGCCTATGTTAACGCTGATTTATTCGCATCAGCGAAAAATCAGCAGGAAATTTGCCCGGCACTGTCCGGGAAAATTCGCGCGTTCAATGACTTGCATCATTACGCGGCAAGCCGGTTTCCGTCCTGCCAAAGAAGCGCCGAATAAATCAGTGCTTCCCTATGTAAACGCTGATTTATTCGCTCGCGCGAAACATCAGCAAAAAAACTTTCCCGGCGCATGTCCGTGAAAGTTTGCGCTTTCAATGACTTGCGTCATTGCGCGGCAAACCGCCTCGCGGCTTGTCAGGGAAACACCGAATAAATCAGTGCTTCCCTATGTAAACAACAGGTTGTATTCAACCCGGATTATCCATTAGGCGGCCCTGCGGGCCTACACGAGTCCTGGCGGCGGTTTTGCGGCGTCTTGCCACCTCCGCTTCGCGCCAATAGTCGTGGATATGCGCTTGGCGCGGGCGCGGTAATCCACTCGCAAACCCGCTCGCCATGCCCTCACGTCCTAATGGATAATCCGGGTTCAAGTTTAAACAAAAAACCGCTTTAACGACCGCTCGTCAGATTTATTGAGGACTGTCGGCATTTCGCCGTAATTGACGATAACTGATCAGAGCAAACCCGTCGCGAGGCGGGGACGCAAAGCCACCGGTCTTGCATGTCCCGTTCAATGGGCAACAAGGCAGCGGGGCTGCCGGTTGAACAAGGTGCGCGGCTCTGGGCAGGTTGGTTGTTCAATTCCGGAGCCGCAACATGACATACAGTGCCGTTCGCCCAGAACCCCCGCACAACTCTCGTTGTTCCTATCAAGCCGGTGTCTGTCCGGGATTCGTGTTGGGCTTCTCGGTATTTGCCTTGCTGCTGGGGTTTTCCGGACTTGGCTTTGCTGCGCCGGACAGGGGTTCCGCTAACAAACCTGCCGCGGCGGTCAAGCTGAGCAAACCCTATATTGGCTGGGCAAGAGGGCGGTTGTTGATCTCCCCTCGCGCGGGGCTGCCCGCAGTCGAGTTCGATCAGGCGCTGCGCAAGCAGCAGGGCCGTTCAAAGCGTTATATCAAACAGTTGAATACCCATATCATCGAGTTGCCGGCAGGTGCGGATGAGGTGTCGGCCATGAAAGCACTCCGGAAAGACAGGCGTTTCAAGCATGTCGAGCTGGATATGGCCGTGGATCAAGCCGCCTATGTGAGCGACCCTTCATTTGGCAGCAGTTGGGCGTTGTCAAAAATACAGGCTCCCATCGCCTGGGATATCGCCAATGGCGCAGGCGTGATGATCGCCGTTCTTGATACGGGCGTGGATAGCGCGCACCCCGATCTGGCGCCGAATCTGGTGCCGGGATGGAACGTGTACGATAACAATGCGGATACCTCGGATGTGAACGGCCACGGAACCGCCGTCGCGGGCGCCGCGGCCATGGCGGCAAACAACGGGTCCGGCAGCGCGGGCGTGGCGTGGGGTGCCAGGATCATGCCGGTACGGATTGCCGGCCCGGATGGATATGCTTACTGGAGTACGGTGGCGCAAGGCATCTACTGGGCGGCGGACCGCGGCGCCAAGGTGGTCAACGTCAGTTATAACGGCGTATCGGCCAGTGCGACGGTGCAGGCCGCTGCGCAATATCTGCGCAGCAAGGGGGGGGTCGTGGTGGTGGCTGCGGGCAACAGCGGCGGCGAGGAGCTGGTCGACCCAAGTGATGCCCTGCTGACCGTGTCCGCGACAGACAGCAGCGATCTGCGGGCCGGTTTCTCAAGCTATGGCGGCTATGTGGACCTGGCCGCGCCCGGTGTGGGAATCTATTCCCCTGTCAGTGGCGGCGGATATGGTAATTGGTCGGGAACGTCTTTTTCCAGCCCGATCGTGGCCGGTACCGCCGCGCTGATGTTGTCGGCAAACAACCGGATTACGCCAGCGGACATTGATCGCATCCTCAAGGAAACGGCAGTGGATTTGGGGCAATCTGGCAACGATATATATTTTGGCGCAGGGCGTGTCAACGCGGCAGCGGCGGTATCTGCCGCCCGCAACACCATCGTGACGGATACTCAGGCGCCAGTGGCCAGCATTTTGTCACCCGCTGGTGGCCGCGTTTCCGGTTTGGTGATGGTGGATGTCAACGCCACGGATAATGTCGGCGTCAGTCGCGTCGACTTTTTTGTAAATGGCCAGCTTGTTGCGTCGGAGGCTCTGGCACCATTTTCTTTCGCTTGGGATACGTCAGGGAAAATTGATGGCAGCTATTCCTTGAGTGTGACCGCCTACGATGCCGCGGGCAATCGCGGCAATTCGCCGACAGTCAGCGTGATGGTCGGCAACGATACCAGCTACCCGACGATCAGCAGCACCAATCTCACCGATGGCATGAAGCTGTCCGGACGCAGGCAGGCGATCAGCATTTCAGCCAGCGACAACCAGAGCGTCAGCAAAATCTCCCTGTCTCTTGATGGAAAGGAAATCGCGATCAGCTATGGCACCACACTCAACCACACGCTGAACACCCGCGGCATTGCATCGGGCAGTCATGTCATGACTGTCAGAATTACCGACAATTCCGGGAACGTGACCAGCCGGAGTTACACAGTCCTCAAATGATCTGCAGAGCCTCAGGGCCATCGACACGGCGCCACCAGGCGCCGCTTTTTTATGCCACGGACTGCCAGCGATGGATTGTTTCGGTTAATGTCCTGCCCGTGGCCGCAAGCCCGCGGATGCCGACGGATTGCGGATCGGCCAGCGTCTTGTCCGCTTGGGTGAGGGCCATCTGCCGAGGGATGACCATGACCTGCAAATTGGTGAGGATTTCGCGCACGTGACGCAGGCCCCTCAAACCGCCGAGGTTGCCCGCGGACGCCGCAATTAGGGCAGCCCACTTGCCTTGATACGGAACCAGGCCGGATTCCTCGCCATGCGGGCGCGAGACCCAGTCGATCGTGTTCTTCAGCAAGGGGGTGACCGAACCGTTGTATTCGGGGCAGGCAAGCAGCAGGCCATGATGGGTTTTGAAAAGATTCTTCAACCGGATCACCGAGTCGGGCAGGCCGTGGCTTTCTTCCAGATCGCCGTTGTAGAGAGGAAGCGGGTAGTCGTTCAAATCGATTACCGTCACGTCCGCATCAGCTTCGCGCGCGCCGTGCACGGCATACTCCAGTGCCTGACGGTTGAATGAGCCTTTTCGGGTGGAGCCGGCAACGGCAAGAATTTTTGGCCTCATTTTGTTTGTTTCCGGTCTTGTCATGGCAAATCGAACAGCAGGATTTCGGCCTGATGTTCGGTCGAGAAATGCAGGGATTCCGGGCCGCTGACCGCAGCGCCATCGCCTTCTTCCAGCAGATAATGATTCATCGACAACCTGCCCGAAGCGACTTGCAGGTATACCCTGCGGTTGGCATTCACCGGGTAAGTGACGGATTCTCCCGGATTCAGACGGGCGGCATAAATCGCGGCATCCTGATGGATGTCCACCGAGCCGTCTCGGCCATCGTCAGATGCAATCAACTGAAAACGGCCTGATCTGCCTTGCGGATCGGGCTTGATCTGGCGATAGCCGGGTTGCAGACCTTGCTTGTCCGGCAATATCCAGATTTGCAAAAGGTGAACGCCGTCGGTAGCCGAGGCACCGGTATTCGCTGTGGCGAATACCGGTGCCGGCGCGCATGCGTTGAACTTCCCCGGCCGAGATGACTCCCTGATTACCCAGGCTGTCGTGGTGTTCCAATGCGCCCTCGAGGACATAGGTGATGATCTCCATGTCTTCGTGGCCATGCATCGGGAACCCGGCGCCAGGAGCGATGCGGTCATCATTGATCACGCGCAGTGCGCCAAATCCCATATATGCGGGGTCGTGATATTGCCCGAATGAGAAAGTGTGCCAGGTATCCAGCCAGTCGAATTGCGCGTGGCCACGACTTGACGCGGGACGGATCGAAATCATGATTTCCTTTCTGGCAGGATGAAACCAGGGGTTGGCAGTGTAAACGACATGGGGCCGGATTCGGACTTGGCAAGCCAAGCACATCGCGCGGAAGGTGGAATGGAAATAACCCGGATATTTCACCAGGCTGGCCCGGAATTTTATGGGAAGGCGCATAAGCACAGGCTTTGCAGGCTATAGGGCGGCAAATCGCTTTGTGCCGCCGGCCTTCGCGGTTGCTGGCGGCCGATACGCGGCATCTTCGCGCCCCCGCTTCGCGCCAATAGGCATGGCTATTGGCTTGGCGCGGGATGCGCAAATCTGCTTGCGTCTCGACTCGCCATCATCCCGCGACCTGATGAAATATCCGGGCTAATTTTCACCAAGCCGAAGCGCCAAATGGCGGCCAAGGCCCTACAATTCGATGATAAGCATGAATTTCTTGACCCGTTCTTTTTTGTCTCGTCACCGTTGGCTGGCCGGCCTGTTGGCGTTGCTGTTGCTGGCGCCTGTGCTGGTGCTGGCACTGCTTTACTGGTGGCTGTTGCCGAACCTGCCGCGTTACAAGGATACCGTGGCCAGCGTAATGTCGTCGGCGACGGGGTACACCATCACGCTCGAACACATCGATGGCGAATGGGGGGGCGTGCGGCCGCGAGTGACGCTGGACGGTGTGCGGCTTTACCAGGGGCAGCGTCCTTTGTTGCATTTCTCCAGGCTCGAAGGTCGCTTTGGCTGGCGCAGCCTGTTGACGCTGGAGCCGCGCTTTCACGAACTCTCGGTTGAAGCGCCTGCCATCACGCTGCGCCGGGCGAACGACGGTATGTTCTACCTGGGGGGCCTGAAAATCGACCCGAACAGCACGGACACGGCGTTCTCCGACTGGCTGCTCAAACAGGGTGAAGTGCGCGTAAAGGGCGCGACGCTGGCCTGGGTGGATGAAACCAGCGGCAGCCCGCCAATGGTGTTGCGGGATGTTTCGTTTCGCCTGAGCAATCTTCTCCGTCGCCACGCGTTCGAAATCAAGGCTTCTCCGCCCCTGGCGCTGGCCAACCCGGTCAGCATGGACGGCGTTCTGGTGGGACGCAGCTTGTCGGCCAGGCAGGAATGGCGCGGCACGGTCAATTTCCGCACCACTGCTTTGAGCGTGGAAGCGATGCGCCCCTGGTTGCCGGTGGCCTGGCAGTCGGCGCGCGGCCATGGCAGTGTGGCAGTCCAGGCGGACATTGGGCTGGGGCGTATCGAATCCGTGGAGGGACAAGTCAACCTGGGGGGGCTATACGCCGTGCTGGATGCCGGCCGCCCGCCGCTTGATCTGCCGCAACTGGCCGGCAAGATGGGCTGGAAGCGCGAACAAAATGATGAAACTTTCTGGGCCAGAAAAGTCTTGGTCAGGCCACGCGGGGGAGCGATGGCGGGGCCTTTCGATCTGGCCTGGCGGCATGGCCCAACCGAGCGCGCGATCACGATCGGCGATCTGCCGCTGGCGGTGCTGCCTGCCCTGGCAGCGGCCATGCCGCTCGATCCCGCTTGGCAGGAGAAAATCCGCGCTGCGCAACCGCAAGGCCGGATTGACGAACTGGCCCTGAAATGGCGAGGCCCCTTGCCATCCCGGGCCGGGTTTTCCGTGCGCGGCAAGTTTACTTCTCTGGGCTGGAACGCCGTTTCGGGCTATCCGGCCGTGCGTAATCTTGGCGGCGTGCTGGAAGGCAACGAGGAAAAAGGGGTTTACAGCCTCGCCGGAAATCAAGCCGTGCTGGACTTGCCCGCTGTGTTTGCCGACCCGTTGCTGCGCTTCGATACCTTGACCGCGCGCGGTGGCTGGAAGAAACAGGGGGAGAATGCCTACGACCTGGAGATTGCCGAAGCCGCCTTGTCGAATGCGGACTTGACGGCAAACCTTTATGGGCGCTATCGCTTGCCTGGCAAGGGGCCAGGGGTGGCGGATCTTTCCGGCCGGCTGCTGCGCGCGACCGGCCCACGTGTCGAACGCTACTTGCCGCTTGCCATCAATGAAGATACGCGGGCCTGGCTGCGTCAGGGCATTCTCAGCGGCGAGGCCCATGATGCTGTTTTTCAGTTGAAGGGCGACTTGGCGCAGTTCCCTTTTCGTCATGCACGACAAGGCATTTTCCGTGTCCAGGCCAGGGTCAGTGGCGCGCAGATCCATTATGCGGCGGATTACCCGCCGATCAACCAGGTGGATGGCGAGCTGATCTTCGATGGCGTGCGCATGGAGATTCGTTCGGAGCAAGCCAGCATCTATGGTGCGAAGTTGAGCAAGGTCAGGGCGGTTATTCCCGATCTGGAGGCACAGGAAGAATTGCTGGAAGTGACCGGTGAAGCCAGCGGGCCCGCCCAGGAATTTATCCGTTTCGTTAATTTCAGTCCGGTGACGGACCGTATCGGCGGACTGACCGAGGAAATGAGCGCGACTGGCAACTTGCACCTGGCGATGAATATCAAAGTGCCGTTGCGGCACAGCCACGACACCACCCTGGCAGGGCGGCTGACTTTCTCTGGCAACATGGTTTTCCCCGGCCCCGATTTGCCGCGTATGGAGCAGGTGACAGGCAAACTGGAATTTACCGATAGCGGCGTGACGACGCCACAGATGACAGCGAAAGTGCTGGGGGGAGGTGCGACCTTTACCGCGGCGACGGAAAAGGGGCAGGTCAAGGTTCGTGGTCAAGGTGTGCTCAATGCTGCGGAGTTGGATGTGTGGCTGGGCAAGCCACTGGCCAGTCGGTTAAAGGGTGAGTCTGGCTGGCGAGGCGAACTGTCCCTGGGAGGGGACCAGACACGGCTGCGGCTGGAGTCCACCCTGGCCGGAATGGAGTCCCGTCTGCCTGCCCCGTTGGAAAAACCGGCTGCGAGTTCGGCCAACCTGGTGTATGAGTACCAGAAACTCAATAGCGAAGAGGACTGGTCCAGTCTGCAATACGGCAGGATGGCTTCCGCTGTCTGGACGAGCAGAAAAACGCCCGGCGGTCGCAGATTCGATCGCGGAGAATTACGCTTTGGCGGCGCAGCCAGATTGCCTTCCGAGCCAGGCTTGCAAGTAGCGGGTTATGTGCGAACGATCGACCTGGGCGGCTGGATGGACATGTTCCCGGACGCGAAAAGCGGCCGCATGCCGCTGTCCGGCATTCAGCTGACCTTGTCACGGCTTGAGTTTCTCGGCCGCCCGTTCCACGACATCACGCTCAGTGGCAAGCTCAAGGGAAATTTGCTGCGCGGCAGCATCAATGGGCGTGAAATGGAAGGCAACCTGACTTACAGACTGGCTGGTGATACGACGGCAAGGCTGTCTGCGCAGTTCCGGCATTTCACGCTGCCGGAGGCGGGCGCGGGCAACGGCGCCGAGGCGGTCAGGGTTGACGCAGCCGACTTGCCGGCGATGGATGTGCAGGTGGAAGAACTGAAACTTGGGGATCAGCCGCTTGGGCGACTGGAACTCTTCGCACATGGCATTCCCAAGGGACTGGCTATTGATCAACTCAATCTGATTCACAAGGATAGCCTGATCAATATGACGGGTGAATGGAATGACTCTGGCAAAGGTGAAACCCGGATGAAGATGAATGCCGACATTCGCAATGCGGGGTTGATGCTGGACCGTTTTGGTTACGGCAATCTTCTCAAGCGTGGCACGGCGCAAATACGAGGCGAGGTTTCGTGGCAGGGTTCGCCGGCGGACTTCACGTTTGGCACGCTTGCGGGCGCCATGCAACTGACGGCGAAGAATGGCCAGTTCACCAAGGTGGAACCGGGCGCGGGAAAACTGCTCGGTGTCCTGAGCCTGCAATCCCTGCCCAGACGGTTCACCTTGGATTTCCGTGATGTATTCTCCGAAGGGTTCGCTTTCGATCAGATTTCCTCTACCATGCAACTGGCCAAGGGGACTGTCTACACCCACGATTTCCTGATGAAAGGGCCATCCGCCACGGTCAAGATGTCGGGCCTTGCGCGTCTCAATGACGAAACGGTCAAGCTGCGGGTCAAAGTCATCCCCAAATTGTCCGAAGGCGTCGCTGTGGCGGGCGCACTGCTGGGAGGGCCGGTCGCGGGACTGGGTGCGCTGGTGGTGCAAAAGGCATTGAAAGACCCAATCGAGGAAGCCATCTCCTTTGAATACATGGTCGATGGCGGCTGGAACGATCCGTCTGTGACCCGGCTGGCCAAGCCCAAACTCAATCAGGAACAAGAGCCGAATTCATGACAGCCAGAAAAACATCATCGATTGCAAAAACAAAGGGATCTGGCGCGAAAGCGCCATCGATAAAAAAAACGTCAGCCCCATCCGGCACGGTGCGGATCGCGGCCATTCAGATGGCATCCGGTCCCAGCGTGACGGCGAACCTTGCCGAGGCCGAGCGGCTGATCGGACAAGCGGTGGCCGATGGCGCGCAATTGGTCGCGTTGCCAGAATATTTCGCCATCATGGGATTGAAGGACACCGACAAGGTCAAGGTGCGCGAGCCGGAGGGCAAAGGGCCGATCCAGGATTTTCTCTCTCGCATGGCAAAAAAACATCGCATCTGGCTGGTGGGCGGATCGGTGCCGCTGGAATGTGATAACCCCGACAAGGTGCGCAACAGTTGTCTCGTGTATGACGAGCGCGGCAAGCAGGTGGCGCGCTATGACAAGATTCATCTGTTCGGGCTGGACCTGGGCAACGAACATTTCAAGGAAGAAAAAACCATCGAGCCCGGCGATGAAATCGTGGTCATCAACAGTCCCTTTGGCCGCATTGGCCTGTCGATCTGTTACGACCTGCGGTTTCCGGAGCTGTACCGTTCCATGCCGGACGTCGACGTCATCATGGTGCCGTCGGCGTTTACCGCCACCACCGGCAAGGCGCATTTCGAGACCCTGGTGCGCGCCCGCGCCATCGAGAATCTGGCTTACGTCATCGCGCCGGCGCAGGGCGGCTATCATTTGTCCGGCCGCGAGACCAATGGCGACAGCATGATCGTCGATCCCTGGGGCGTGGTGCTCGACCGCCTGCCGCGCGGTTCGGGCGTGGTCATCGCCAATATCAATCCCGCCTACCAGGCCAGCCTGCGTAAAAGCCTGCCGGCGCTCAAGCATCGCAGCATCGGCTGCGATGCTATCCAGGTTGAACTCGTCGAGCGCCGTTCCATTTCGCGCGCTTCCACCAAGAAATAAAGGCATGACATGAATCCGCTCGAAGCCAACACGTCCATTCGGTCCGCCGAAAAATTATTTGATATGGCGCAGAACACCTTACTTGCGCCCAATGAGCTAGACAATCAAAAGCTGGCGCCGGTGTTCGGCAAACTGCTGACGCACGATCTCGATTACGCCGACCTGTATTTTCAGTACAGCCGTTCCGAAGCCTGGACGCTGGAAGAAGGCCAGGTCAAATCCGGCAGCTTCAACATCGACCAGGGTGTGGGCGTGCGCGCCGTGTCGGGCGAAAAAACCGCGTTCGCCTATTCCGATGAAATCAGCTTTGACGCCCTGTCGCAGGCTGCGGACGCCACCCGGGCCATCGCCCGCTCCGGCGGCGGCAAACAATACGCCGTGATTGGGCGCGGCAATGTCCGCAGCCTGTACCAGCCGCTCGATCCGCTCGCCAGTCTGGAAGACGCGAAAAAGATCGTGCTGCTGGAGAGGCTGGAGGGTATTGCCCGCAAACTCGATCCGCGCGTCATTCAGGTCATCGCCAGCCTCGCTTCGGAGTATGAAGTGATTTATGTCGCGCGTTCGGACGGCCATACGGCCGCCGATGTGCGGCCGCTGGTGAGGCTTTCACTGCAAGTCATCGCTGAGGAAAATGGCCGCCGTGAGCAAGGTTCTGGAGGTGGCGGAGGACGTTTCGGCTACGAATATTTTACCGACGAAAAGCTGGAAGAGTACGCGCGACAGGCCGTGCATCAGGCGGTGACCAACCTCGCGGCAAAGCCGGCACCGGCTGGCACCATGACCGTGGTGCTTGGGCCGGGCTGGCCAGGGATTCTCTTGCACGAAGCAATCGGCCACGGCCTTGAGGGCGACTTCAACCGCAAGGGCAGTTCGGCGTTTTCCGGACGCATCGGCGAGCGCGTCGCCGCGCCCGGCGTCACGGTCATCGACGACGGCACGCTGCCATTGCGACGCGGTTCACTTAATGTTGATGACGAAGGCAACCCCACCCAGCGCACCATCCTGATCGAGGACGGCATCCTCACCGGTTACATGCAGGACAGCCTCAATGCCCGCCTGATGGGTGTGCCGGTGACAGGAAATGGACGGCGCGAATCCTTCGCCCACCTGCCCATGCCGCGCATGACCAACACTGTCATGCTTGGCGGTGACAAGGACCCGCAGGAAATCCTCGCCTCGGTCGATCGCGGCATCTATGCCGTCAACTTCGGCGGCGGCCAGGTCGACATCACCAGCGGCAAGTTCGTCTTCTCCACCGCCGAGGCGTATCTGATCGAAAACGGCAAGGTCACCTACCCGGTGAAAGGCGCCACCCTCATTGGCAACGGCCCCGATGCGCTGACGAGAGTTTCCATGATCGGCAACGACATGCAACTCGATTCCGGCGTCGGCACCTGCGGCAAGGAAGGGCAGAGCGTGCCGGTCGGGGTCGGTCAACCGACGCTGCGGATTGATGGGTTGACGGTGGGCGGGACGGGTTGATTACCCCAACTAAATAGCCCGTCCCTCTTATCCCACCCGGATTAAACCTAGAAACCGCAGTTGGACACATTCGAGTGTGCGGTTTTCTGGTCGT
>CAZVBY010000005.1:7161-31217 GCA_964625895.1 uncultured Thiobacillus sp. | reverse complement strand
TGCTACACCTCAGTCCCCCTGATTTCGGGAAGTTATTTCGGGTCAGTTCCTTAACGAACACTTGGCTGAAGAAACGTTGCATACGCCGATAGCGGGAGGCGATTTCTGTATCGCTCTCTGTACACGACAAAAACGTAAAAAATTGATTTTATGTGGTTTTACTTGATGGGTTGAAAGCCCGTCGTAAACCTGCTCCACTCTCAGCGACCAAGCAGGAGAGTGTAATGGATTTGAACGACGGGTTGTATAACAGTCTAAAAGCCCATCTGGATTGGGGCAAGCCCCGGTTGGAATGTTTTGTCGGTATGTTATTGGGACTGTTGCGGCTCAAACAGGTCAACTTGACCCAGTTAGCCATCGGTTTTGCCAGCGACACCGACATCAAGTCGCGTTACCGCCGCTTGCAACGGTTCTTTGCTGGGGTGTATTTTGATTACGATGCCATTGCCCACCTACAAATGCAGTTGTTTGATTTTCCGAGACAAAAATACTACCTGACGCTTGACCGCACTAACTGGCAATGGGGCAAGACGGACATCAATATCCTCACTTTGGGTGTTGTGTACAAAGGGTCAGCTATTCCCGTGTATTGGTTGGTACTAAACAAGCAAGGCAACTCCAACCAACGGGAACGTATTGCACTGATGAAACGCTTCGTTAGCCAGTTTGGGCGTGACGGCATCCAAGGCATCCTCGGCGACCGAGAGTTTATCGGCGAACAGTGGTGGGGCTGGCTGAAGCAACAACGGATACCTTACGTGATGCGGCTTCGGGAAAACCAGTTGATGCTTGACCACAAAGGGCCTTGCTGCTGAAAACCGCTGATTAGGAAAATTGTCGTGTACAGAGATTTTTGTCTGTTGGTTTTGGTAGGAATTAAATTAAGGTTTCTTGTTTATTTTATGTGTTTAGTTAATCTGCTTGAAAGACTTATATCTGTGCCTATCTTACTGGGGGACTTCTCCGCAGGCGATGGCGGATGGTTTGCTGGAACTGGTTTTAGACCAGACTAAATTGCTCACTACCCAAAAGCACCATCAGCAGTGGTTGCAAGCCCATACGTGGGAACGGGTGGCGCAGCGGCTGGATGCGATGATTTTGCAGGATGTGCGATGAAAATGATGCTGAAGAAATGGTTGGGTTGTCCGGCAGCTACACCAGTGGCGGAGCCTTATGCCAGACCTTTCCCTGATATTGCCAGCGAAGAAGATGTCGCTGCCTGTTTCCGCCTGCTGCTGAACCGTCATCCGGGGGAAAAGGAATGGCATGGGCATCGCCATACGGCTGGTACACCGCTGGTTGAGATTGTCAGCAAATTTCTGCATAGCAACGAGTTCAAAAGCCGCAAGTTGAGCAGTAGTTCGCTGGCAGAAAGCGGGCATGACATCATCGACACCCTAGAAGGTTTCCGTATTTGCATCAGCCGGGATGATAAGGTGTGCGGCAGCCTGCGGGATAGCCGGGATTATGAGGCTGCGGTCACGTCCATTGTTAAAAAGGTGCTCTCGCGGGGTATGAACTTTGTCGATATTGGTGCAAATATCGGTTATTTCAGCTTGCTGGCGTCGCGTCTGGTGGGTGAAACCGGCAAGGTGTTTGCGGTCGAACCCTACCCTTACAACCTCAAGCTACTGAACCTCAACCTGATGCTGAATGCTTGTCAGAATGTGGAGGTATTACCGTTTGCGCTGGCGGAGAAAAAAGGTTTCCTGAATTACGATGACAGTGCGGGCAATAGCGGCAATGTGTTTGCATTGGAAGCAAACCTTGAAGCCATACTGGAATCAGTGCTGGTATACGCGGTGCGTCTGGATGATGTACTGGCATCCGATAAGCCGATTGATCTGATCAAGATGGATATTGAAGGTGCAGAATATCTGGCAATCCAAGGTATGAAGCGTATTATCCAGCAGCATCGCCCCATCATGATCAGCGAATTGTCGGAAGGTTTTTTGCAAAGTGTTTCTGGCGTTACCATGCAGGATTATCTGCGTGCCTTGTTGCCGGATGAAGGCTGGCGACTGGCAATTATCCGGGGAGTGGATAAACTGGAGTTTTGTGGGCGTGATATTGACGCAGTGATCCGCCGCTTTCAGGAAGGCTGTTCCATCTGTATGGATATTGTGGCGTATCCAGCAGAAAAACATGAACTATTGTTATAGGGTTCTCTGTTTTCATCGTTGTTTCACCACTTATGCAATTCATCGGCAAACGGCCATAAGGCAGGGTTGGCAGGCACGTCAAACCAGCCAAACATGTTATTCAGTAGCCAGGCAAGGTCGTAAGGCAGGACAGAGGTGCGTGGTTCTCCGATCCACACCCAGCTCCACGGTATCAGGACCCATAGCAGGAATAGTCCCGCTACCTGTCGGTCAGTGAATTGCGCTAGGAACTCCCGGTTGAACAGCCAGTAAACCGCCAGTAACGGGAAGGTGATGATTGCTAATACCCGTGTCTGGTCAGCCGACACCAGTAACAGCAGCAGCAAACCCGCCAGCGTGAGAAAAAACGCCAACGACTGCCTGCCCTGATCCGCATATTTCAGTGCCACCAACCAGCCCAGCCCCAGCACTGACCACAGAATGTGATGCAAGTGGAAAAAGAACGAACCTAACAACAGGTCGAGGTGTTCCTGTAGCCAGAATGTCCTGCCGCTATTCACCTGCATGTCGAAATGGGTAAAAATGGCAATCAGTGTCAGTTTGCCTGCCACAATTCCCACCAACAGAAATAGCGGGAAAACAGGTGATTTTTTGTCGAGTAGCAGTGCAAATAGCAAGCCACCTATGGCGAATAATACCTGCTCAAAATGCTGCATTCCCAGCAGGATGCCAACCAAGAAAGCCAGCAGTAGATGCCTGGAGAACACCACAGCGACTAACAGTAGCAGTAATGTCAGCGCATCCGGCCCTGTCCAGAAATACGCCGTTGCCGACACGGGTAGCAGTGCGAACACGATCAGTGCCACCCGCGCTTCGCGTTCTGGCAAGCGTGTAAACGTCAGTCGGATGAATAGCGCCGTAAACGCTACCGCAAAACCCAGATGCAGCAGGAAAAACGCCCAGAACGCCTTGATACCCAATAACCACGCCATGAACGGGCTAAGCCAGTTCCACGCCAGATAATGTGCATTGGGGTCGGTGAACGGGTTGGCAAATGGGTTCAAGGCCAATGCCAGCGACATCTCCAGATTGGGGATGTACCAGATGCCGGTTTTGAACAGCATCACCAGCAGAATGACCGTCACCAGCCTCCATACCGCTGTGTGGAAAATGAAATTTTCAAACCATAACAACAGTTTCATGGCATTACAGCGCCAAGCGTTTGAAGATGGTTTCAGGAATGGCGCGGATCACTGTCATGATCAGCCACCACCAGCCCGGCAAGTAAGCCACATCACGTTTACGTGCAATGGCTTGTTCAACTCCGGCGGCGATGGTTTCTGGTGCTGCCCACAGCGCACCTTTTTTGAAGGTCAGCGTCATCGGTGTGTCTACGAAGCCCGGCTTGATGGTTAATACGTGTACCCCGCTTTTGTGCAAGCGGTTACGCAAGCCTTGCAGGAACAGTGAAACCGCTCCCTTTGCCGTGCCATAGACATAATTCGACTGCCGCCCACGATCCCCAGCGACGGAACTGATGACGGCAATACAGCCCCGCTGCTGTTGCTCGAACCAGTTTGCCAATGGCGTCAGCAGGGAAATGACGCTAATGGCATTGGTGTTCAATTCCTGTAATGTCTGTCCGAAATCCTGTTCACAAGCTTGCTGGTCGCCTAGTGTGCCGTGGGCAATCAGCAACACATCCAGCCCACCAAGGGTCTGGATGACATTTTCCAGCAATGGCGGGTGGCTAGTGAAATTATTGGCCTCAAAGGTGGCGTAATGTACTGCTGCCGCCCCACGTATGCGCAAATCACTGGCAAGGTCTGTCAGTCGGGTTTGATCCCGCGCGAGCAGGTACAGGCTGTCGCCCCGGTTGGCAAAGCGCCGTGCCGTGGCTTTGGCAATCGCGGAAGTCGCGCCGATGATGAGTATTTTCTGCATTAATCCAGCCCCAGACGGCGTGATTGAAGGGAGGCAAAACGCCCGATAGCCCCATATTGTTCGCGGATTTGCTGGAACTGTTCCCAGTGTGGGTAGCCGCGTTGGAAAGTGGTTTTGCTCATGCGGGCATCCTTGGAGAGATACAGCCTGCCACCGAGTTCCAGCAGCATGGCATCCAGTTCATCCAGCAAACTAAACAGGTCAGGCGTGCGTTTGAAGTCAAGTGCGACTGTATAACCTTCCAGCGGAAAAGACAAAAGGTTGGCATTTTCCGCCCCGAACGCTTTCAGCACCGCCAAGAAGGAACCGCGCCCGGAAGCGGCAATGCGTTGCAACATAGCGCGTAACCCCTCCATCCCCGCCGCTTTGGGGATAACGAACTGGTATTGCAGGAAACCGTTCTTGCCGTACAGCCGGTTCCAGTGCTGAATGCCGTCCAGCGGATAGAAAAACGCTTCGTAGTGAATGCGTTGCTGTGATTGCGATTGGCGAATCCGCCCATAATACAAGGTGTTGAAAGCACGGATGGAGTAGGTGTTCAGCAACTGCTGTGGCATATCCAGCGGGACACTGAGGCGGGGTTTTCGCCCAGTGTACAGGCTACCTTCTGTAGCATGTTCACCCAGCATTAGCAGGGAACGCCCCAATGCGGCACCATTTGCTAGGCAATCAATCCATGCCACCGAATACGTAGCGGCGTGGCGGCTGCTGAACAATTCCAGTGCCTCCTCCAGATGGCGGGCTTTCAGGGTGGTTTGCTCAATGCAGGCACTGCGGATTTTTTTCAATTGCAGGGTTGCCGCCATGATAAGACCCGTTAGCCCCATGCCGCCACAGGTGGCGTAGAACAGGTCGGGGTAATGGCTGCGGGAGCAGGTGACAAGGTTTCCATCCGCCAACATCAGCTCGACGCTTTCCACGTAGGCGCTGAAACAACCGTGTAGGTGGTGGTTTTTGCCATGCACATCACTGGCAATTGCCCCGCCCACGGTGACGAACCGGGTTCCCGGTGTGACAGGCAGGAACCAGTCACGTGGCACGAATACTTCCAGTAATTCAGCCAGCGTCACGCCAGCACCACAGCGCAGCACGCCCGTTTCGGCATTGAAATCCAGCAGCAAATCGAGCGTGCGGGTATTGATGACTTGTTCGCCAAGAGAGCTGTCACCGTAGCTACGACCCATCCCGCGTGGGATGCAGGGTGTTTCAAGCACTGTACCATGAGGGTACATCGTAGACTCAATGGTAGGGTAGCGTCCCCAGCCGCTTAACTGCATCAGGTTGTTACCTCACGGAACACGTAGCGTTTATCCAGTTGATATTTGATGAAATAGCCAATGGTCAAACCGATGACCCCACCAATGTAACGCAGTTCCTTGCTTTGGAACCAATACTGGAAACCAAACTCAAAGCCCCAGAACACAGCAGTTGTTGCCAACCCCATGAAGGTATACAAGGCAAAGGTTTGGCTATCATGCAACGCATCCCGTGCTTGGAAATGAAAAATGTAGCGTTTGTCCAGTATGTATTTGACCACCAGCCCAACGGCTGTTCCCACGAGTACCGATGTCGTTATGGCAAACCCCCCGGTATAATTGCGGATAACGATTTCCTGCGCCCCGATGTTCGCTAGGGTGGCAATGATAGCCAGAATCGTGTAAACAACGACCAATTTCATGTGAAGAATGTCAATCACTCCAGTCAAGGTTCGTGCAATGGATAATACTACATGGCGGGGTATGCTCAAGCTGCTGCGTCCGAAACAATGGGTGAAAAATGTATTTGTGCTCGCGCCATTGGTGTTTTCAGGGCAGTTTCAGAACCCGGTTGCTTTGATGCAAGTGTTGTTGGCAGCAGTACTGTTTTGTCTGGCGGCTTCAGCCGTTTACATTCTCAATGACTTGCGGGACGTGGAACATGACCGCCAGCACCCGATCAAAGCCAAAAGCCGCCCGCTGGCAGCGGGGATGGTGTCACAACGAGAAGCCCTGATCTTGCTGGCAACCCTGTATGGTCTGGTGGCATTGGGCTGGTGGTTCTTGCCCGCTGTGGTATACGTGATCATTGCTTATGTGCTTTTGAATGTTGCTTATACTTTCGTATTAAAACACCTGCCAGTCGTGGATATTTTCACCATTGCCGTTGGTTTCGTGTTACGGGTATATGCGGGGGCAATGGCGCTAGCTGTTCCGCTTTCCAGTTGGATGTTTGTGACCACCTTCTGCTTAGCTTTGTATTTGGCCGCCATCAAACGCAGGCAGGAATTGCTGCAAAGTGGTACAGAAGGTCGCAAGGTGCTGGAACGCTATTCCGTAGCATTGGTAGACCGTTACGCTGAAATGTCTGCCACCGGGGCATTAGTGTTTTACAGCCTGTTTGTGATGTCAGCGAGACCGGAAATGGTCATTACCATTCCGGTGGTGTTATTCGGCTTGTTCCGTTACTGGTATATGGTGGAGGTACTGGAAGGTGGGGAATCACCCACAGATGCCCTATTTGCGGACGGGCAACTGCTGGTGACGGTCATTGTCTGGGGCGGTTTGTGTGTCTGGGTGCTATGGTGAGTCAGGTTTGCTGCAATGGTTTGCCAACGATCATCCCAAATTCTGGATCAGCCTAGCAGTATGTTTCTGGCGACCTCAATATCGAGCGTGAAAATGTCGGTGATAAAGTTAATTCCAGAGTCGAAGTTTGAGAGGGTGAGTTTGTGAGCCTAACAATTAATAAAAAAATATTGTTACTAGTGTCGGTAATAATCTTTTTTATTTCCCTTTTGGGTGGAAATCATCATGATTTGGATAGTGACCCAAAAGGAACACTAATAACAACACAATCTATAATTAATTACGGAACAATAAAATTAGATCTTAATGAGGAAAGTAGAAAAGAGTACCCTTGGCAAGTAAAAATGAAGAATAACCATTATTACTATTATTTTCCGCTTGGTGCAGCGGTGTCTGGTATTCCTATTGTTTATATTGCTATAAATGTTTTTAACATGAATATGTACAATAGCGAACATGACAAAATTGTTCAAAAGGTTATTGCATCAATAATTGTATCTTTATTGTTTCTGCTACTTTATTACATAGCACTTAATTACCTTTCGCAGATAGTAAGTTTATCAATAGCAATTGTGTTTTTGCTAGGGACTTCTTTTTCAAGTACTCTTGCGAATGCTTTATGGTCTCAAGGGTTTGCAACAATTTATTCATTGATTTCTTTGTACTGTTTAATTAATATTGTGAAGCACAATAAGGATTATTTGTGGACATGTTTATCAATAGCTTTGTTTATGGCATATTTGGCAAGGCCAACAATGTCTTTGTTAATTATTAGTGTTTTGCTTTTTATGTTTTTTTCTAATAAAAAGATATTGTCAGTAAAAGTATTTTTCTTAGTATTAACTTTTTTGGTTTTTTTAGTAATATTTTCACTTTATGAATACGGACAATTCCTTCCGGACTACTACTTGCCTCAAAGACTTGGTAGCGATACTTTTTGGATAGCTCTTTATGGAAATTTATTGAGTCCTGCTAGAGGAATTTTTGTTTACTCACCTTTTTTATTGGTTTTTATTTTATATGCAAAGCTGTTGGTTAAAATATTGATAGAGCAAAAGCAGTTAATTATTTTTGCCTTCTGGATAGTTATTCATTATTACGTAATTTCTAATTTTTCACATTGGTGGGGTGGTGGGAGTTATGGGTCAAGACTTTCAATTGATGTATTGCCACCAATTTATGTTTTGTTAATCGTTTTGATTGCTAACTTCAAAAAAATTAACTTTATTCAACATAAATTAACTGTTATATTTTTAGCGTTTACTGTGATTTTATCTATTTATATTAATGCCATACAAGGACTATTCAATGATTATACATCAGAATGGAATATAAATCCAAGCATAGATCAGAATCCAAAATATTTATTTGATTGGAGGTATCCTCAATTTCTTCATAATGAGAAAAGTCATGTAGAGCGCATTAAAGAACATAATTTTCAGAAAACAAATGGTACTTATAGTTTTAAGTTTAATGGAAAAGAACTGTCTTCGCAAACCGGTAGAGTATTGGATAATAGCGTAGTTGCCACAAAAGATAAAGATCAGCCTGGATATATAACTTTTGGCCCATATGTAGAGCTTCCAAAAGGGGTTTATAGATTTGATATTATTTACAATAGTCCAGCATCTACTAATACAAAGGTAGGAAATTGGGATGTAGTTGTAAATTTATCTGCAAAGATGATGGAAATAAGCAGTGGGGATATTAATGGAACAAATGGAGAAGAGCAGCATATAAAAGGTGAGTTTATAGTAGAAGAAGAGTATTCTTACAAAAAAATAGAGATTAGAAGTTTTTACAATGCGGTTGATAATTTGTCTATTCGAAAACTAACGATTGATAAAGTTGATTAGGACTTGACCAAGTTGCGCAGCAAGCCGCGTCCTTAAGGGTAGTGGGCTGCTGCCGGGGTGATGACCACACATCGGTATAAAATTTGTTATCATAAAAATTTGTTTCACTTATGTGATCAGTATCACATAATGAAAGTATATTTTCATAGTAGTCTTAAGACAAAACAGGAGTGATTCTATGATTTGCCGGAGGTGTCCAGTGAAACTCATCCAAGCCATTGTTTTCATGTGTCTTAGCATGATGGGCGTGTCTGCTGTTGCTGCACCTGATGCCCCTGACCAACCCGTGGGCAACGTGATTTTAGCAACGGGTAGTGTTTATGCTGATCAGGCGTCACTGAGTTCTGGTAAGCCCATTTATGTTGGTCAAACGCTTTCGACTACGGTGGGTGGGCATTTGCATATCAGGATGATTGACGGGGCATTCCTCAGCCTGCGCCCTTCTACATCAGTTAAAGTGGCGCTTTATACCGTTGATCTTGAAACACCTGCGAATACCCAGATTCGCATTGATGTGCAGCACGGGGTAGTGCGTTCGGTGACAGGTAAGGGGGGGGAGACCAATAAATCTGCCTTTCGTTTGAATACGCCGGTAGCGGCTATCGGCATTCGTGGCACTGACTTTACCGTTTATACCGATGCAATTTCTTCTGTCGTCGATATTCGCAAAGGTGGGATAGAAATGACCCCTTTCTCAGACGCTTGTAGCCCCTATACCCTCGGTGTATGCGGTGGGGGTCATTCAGTTACCTTGTTGGATCGTGACCCCGGTTTACTGGCGGAGGTTCATGCAGCTCGTCAAAAAGCAAATCGTGTCAGCAAGGCGAGTGCTGCCATTATCCCCGATCGAGTTGAGCCAGCACACCCCGCTGAAAATAGCAGTTTGAAGCAGGCTAAAGAGCAACCTGTGGTTATTAGTACTGTATCAACCACGGGTAATAAGATAACTGAGACGAATGCATCAGCCGACAATAACCAAACCAAAACGGAAGAGGTGTCCGCGACTGCTAAAAGTGCAACCACTGCCACGCCTGAAAGCGCTAAGACATTAACCAACGGCGCTGCTACAACGCAGGGTACAACGGTGAATGAAAGCAAGACCGGTAATGCAGCACTTACCAATACGGAAAACTCTCCTACTCCGGTGACGGTGAAAACCCCATTAGGTGCATCAGGGCTAGTGAGTAGCTCAAGTGCCACGGTAGATGTTGCCCCGATTGGCACCGTGGTAACGAATGTGGGACCAAAAGGGTCGGTGACATCTAAATTGGCAAACCGAGTCATCACACAGTCCACGGCAGACAGCAGTATAAAATCAGTGCAAGCAGGGGGAGCGAACTCGGCAAGCCCGGCGGCAGCAACGGTAATAGCAGAGACAAAACCTCAGCCTTTTTACTGGGGGCGTTGGTCTAGTTATGCGGAAAATGCAGACCAAAATATTGTGCGTGACCCCGCTAGAAACCGCCAAGTATTTACGGCAAATACCGCGATGCTATTGGCATCCACCGAAAGCACCCCCCCCAATCTGCCTAAAAGTGGTGTGATTAATTTTAGGGTGGATCAAGCAGAAGCGCACGTATTGAGGGGAGGAACTTTACATGATGCTGGGGTGCAAAATGCAATGCTCGCTGTCAATTTTGACCATAACCATTTCTCAACCAGCTTGGACGTTAGTTCTAATCAATTAGCAAATGGTACTGAGCATTTACGAGCCACTGGGACGCTAAATCCCAGCCAAGGTATCTTACGGAGCAGTGTGACAGGTTCCAATATGAACGTTTCAGGCAAAGTTGCCGATGGTGCTTCCCATGCTGGGTATTTATTTGATCAAGAGTCAACAGGCATTGTCGGTGCAATAAGTTGGCAAGCTCAATAAAGGGCTATGTGGATTGTTCAAGCACTCGCTAATTATTGTTCTTATCGCGGTGGTGCTGGTTGTGTATACTTTTACGCAACCGGTCGACCGCCCCGCGATTCTCAAACGGGTTGAGTCTATTGCTTACGATTTGAGAATGCAGTTCTCTGTTTCCCCTGAAATCACTGATCCCCGTGTTGTCGTTGTCGATATTGATGATGATAGTTTGGAGCGGATTGAGCGCTGGCCTTGGTCACGTGATAAGTTTGCTCAATTAATTGCTAATTTAAAGGTGGATTATCAGGTTGCTGAAGTTGGTCTGGATGTCATGTTTGTGGATCAGGTCTGTAATGGTCGTGCAAATGATCAACAACTGATCGCCATGTTTCAGCAGTATTCGCCTGTGATGGCATTGTCGTTTCAAACTGAACTGAAAGAGGGTGAAAAACAGTCACGTAGTGGAGAAACAGGTAAGGGGGTCAATCTACATGGTGTGGAAAGTCTATCGCCCGAACGTGAATGGTGGGGAAGTGCCTTGGGTTACGTGGGAAATCTGACCGATTTTCTCAATCCTCAATCTGCTATTGGGCATATTTCTCCTACCCGTGATCAAGATGGAAAAGTCCGCCGCCTTAGCCCGATTTTTCAATGGGAAGGGCAATATTACGATACCTTGTCCTTAGCAATTGCTCGTCAATATTTTTTAACAGGTGATTTATTTTGGGATGAAACTCTCGATCACTGGCTAGATTCCCCCAAATTACGTTTAGGTGCAGCAGATTCAGCAATGTATATGCCGGTGAGTTTATACGGGGATGTTTTAATTCCCTACAGTGCTGGAAGACAATTTAGTGCCTATCGTCGTGTTTCGGCTGCCGATATTCTGGAAAAAAAATATCCATTAGATGATCTTATGGATAAATTTATCCTGATCGGTACATCTGCCACTGGTCAAGCTGATACTGTCGTGACCCCACTAACCACAGCCTTGCCAGGTGTTGAGGTTCATGCTGCGTTGTTGAGTGCCCTGTTGGGGGGAATTCTAGATCAACAACAGCAATTCAAAATACAACCAGCGAATGAGAAATGGTTGCAATTGGGATTGTTGATCTTACTAACGCTGTTACTGTTAGTCGCACGGCGCTTTGGGGTGTGGGGAATGCTGTTGGTGGCACCTGTTTTATTGACCATCTGGACTGTCAGCAATTATTGGTTATGGGCAACGTTTAATTTGGCAGTGGAGTTTCTGCCCGCCGCACTGTTGATCCTCAGCGTGATGGCATATTCCGTGATTGCCGATTTACTGGATATTAATGCCCGGCATCAGCATGTAAGGCGCATGTTTGGTTATTATTTGCCTGAGTTGGTCGTGCAACGCCTCGCTAATGACCGTACTGGAACGGATTGGTTGAAAGCTGAACGCCGTGACATGACCGTATTATTTGCGGATGTCTATGGTTTTACCAATATGGCTGAGTCATTGAGTCCAGAAATCGTTGCGGATATTACTTACCAATTGTTTTCGAGTTTAACCGAGGTCATTCACCGTCACGGGGGAACCGTCGATAAGTACATGGGGGATGCAGTAATGGCTTTTTGGGGAGCACCGCTGCCTGATGAAGCTCATACATTACATGCCGCTAGAGCCGCGCATGATATGCAAGAAGCCGTCAAACAATTGAATCAAACAGTATTTGTAGCAAGAAAAATCAGTATACGTTTGGGTATTGGTATTAATACCGGCACGATGGTCGTAGGCAATTTAGGTTCATCATTACGCCATACCTATACAGTGATGGGTGCTGTAGTCAACACGGCTTCTGCTATTCAGCAGCTTACGCGCCGTTATCCGCATGATATACTCCTCGGTGAAGAAGCAGCGAGTCGCTTGCCAGATTCAATGAGTATTGATTTGGGTTACACAGAAATCAAAAAACTCTCGTATAAAATTAGAATTTTTGCCTTGAATAACAGTGGGATGGAATAAATGGTCTTGCTGCGCTTAGGGCGACGGAAGGATAACGCCCTTGAAGCCTGCAAAAATATTGTTGCCTATTTATTTAAGTGTGCTGGGATTGCCATCCATCGCTATGGCATCTGCCTGCGAGCATGATTCAGATTATGAATATGCGCAGCAATTACGTGCTCAAAAAGCGTTTGCTGACGCCAAGCCTTTACTGCTGGCGGTGATCACTCGTGACCCGCAATGCATGGCGGCTAAAATGGATTTAGCACTGACGCATTTTAGTTTGGCAGAATACAACCGGGCTGAAATATTGTTGTTAGAGCTGCGCAGTGCTGCCATGAATGTTCCCAATCATCAAGCAATGCTGAATATCGTGCGCACAATTGATGCACATTTGCGCGAAATTCCTTTGCTGCGCCACGATAGTGAGCTTCGTTCTGCTTCACAACAAATGCAATGGGGGCAGAAACCACCACCGTTACAATTCGCGGTAGGCTTGGGGGGGGGCGACAATATTAATGGTGGGGTGCATTTTGACGAATTGACCTTTGATATTGGCAGTACAACGTTTACCAAAGTGCTCGACGAAGACAGTAAGGCGCAAAGCGGTCGATTTGTTGATGTGGAAGCCGCTTATCAGCGGGCTTTGCCGAATTCCAGTGAGTTGGACGGTTCTTTTCAAGTGATGGCGGCTGTGCGCGATAATCACTTGGGATCTGCTTATGATTTAGGAACATTGCGTGGTGGTCTAGAGCTTAAACCGGGGGATATGGCAGCGGACTTAAATCCCAGTATTGTGTTATCAGGCGGAAGTTTTTTTCTCGGTGGGGAGCACTATCGGCAAGATATGGCGATAGGGGCACAAATTCATCCAACGGTAGCGGATCGACAGAGCAAGTTGAGTTATCAATTCACTGACAGCAGCTATAAAACCGTTGCAGAGACTGATGCCATTTTTCACAAAATCAATCTCTCGATACCGTTGGTATCTAACTGGACGGATAAAAAAGTAGGGGTGGGGCTGAGTGTAAGCCACCAATGGCCACAGAGCGCAGAGCGTTTGAGTGATTACCGCGAGACCTCGGCGCGTTTACAAACCGAGTTTGTCCCTAAGGATGGACACACCGTCTCTGCCAGCTATGGCGTAAGTCAGCAGCGTGACGCTGACGTTTATAACTCTCTTACTTTTGGCGAGAAAAAGCGCAACCTAGAGCAGCAAGTGCTGGATATTGGTTGGGCTTGGTCTGTTGGTGAGGGCGTTTCCTACGAAGCTAGAGTGATGTCACGTCAAACGGACTCTGCTATCCCATTATTTGAGAATTCGTCTATCGAATTAAGCGCTGGGGTACGTTGGGAGTTGGATTAGTCGGCATCCAGCATTTGACGCAAGCGATCGGTATTGATCAAGTAAAGGCTTCTGCCTTCACGCTTGATTAAACCTTCGTCGACCAGCATTCCCAACGCCCGCGAGATACTTTCCCGTGTGGTTCCCAGTAAAATGGCTAAATCGTATTGTGCGGGTACATTCCTGATGCAGATAATCTGATCTGGCTTGGCATTGGGTGGAATTTGTGCAGCAAGATATGCCGCTAAGCGATTGGAAATATTTTGTTGTTGCAGGATGAGGCGATGCCAGTTGTTCTTACGGATAATGGCTGCCATGTTTTGCATAATTCGACGTGATACCAACGGCACATTATAGATGAGATCTTCTGCATCCTTGACACTGATGGAGGCAATCTCACTGCGTGCGGTGGCTTGTACAGCAGCGGAGCGGGGATAGCCATCAATGACCGCAAGTTCGCCAAAATGAATGGGGGCATCAATAATCGCCAATGCCACTTCCTGCCCTTGTCGGTTCATGTCCAGCATCCGTACTTGACCGCTTAGTAAAAAATACAAACGACCTGACGTATCATTGCGCTCAATAATGTAGTCATTCTTCGCTACTTGCTCAAAGCGGCATACCTTCCCCAGCGATTCCAGTAATTCTTCGGGCAAACCCGTGAGTAGCGGCACTTGTGCCAATAATTTGAGTTGTGCTGATTTTATCATCCTGTCATCGACCCTGCGCTATGTGTCACGTTCCATCCTAATCGAAGTATAGTCGAGATTATACAATAAATTTTTGTTTTCTAATGAGGTTGTATGCCGACTGCTCAAGCTTACCAAATGTGCTTTGGTGCGGGGTAGTGTGCGGCTATTGCTTGTGTTGATGGGTGACTATTGAGCAATGCGGCAACTTTTTGGATAATTTTTAATAATAATGTTCGTTGGACGAATGTTTGTCTTGTTGTTGTTTTATTTACAAGTTATTGATTTATTTTATTTTTATGTGTTGACTGGCAGTCAATGTCTTGTTGTCATTAACTAAATTTTGATCATTCGTTTAAATAAGTTATTTTTGTGATTGGAGTCACATAAGGAAAAAAAACGATTTGGTAAATTACACCACATGGACGGACAACAACAAAACGTCCAAACAATGTTCTCAACCAAGTCAACCTTTTTAGGAGTTAAACTCTAATGACAACTGCAACTCAAGCTAATGTTACTAAACTGTACATTGCTACTTTTGGTCGCGCACCCGATGCGGGTGGTCTGAACTACTGGGTAAACCAGTCTGGTCTGAGCCTCGAACAAATCGCGAAAAGCTTCTTCGATCAACCTGAAACACAAGCTAAATTCGGTACTAGCGATAACGCCAGTTTCGTAGCGGCTATCTATCAAAACGTTCTGGGTCGTGCAGGTGAACCTGGCGGCGTAGCTTACTGGGTCGGTCAATTGGACACCGGTGCGCTGACACGTGACAATATCATCTTGGCGGTATTGGGCGGCGCACAGGGTGCTGATGCTACTCTGTTGGAAAACCGCACTCAAATCGGTTTGACCTATGCGACTATCGGCACTGGCTCTCCTGATGCATTCGCGGTTATCAATGAAACCACAGCTAATGCTGAATCTGTTCAGGCGGTTAAAGACTGGATCATGGGCAAGATCCCAGCAGAAACCCCACCAAGCCAATACAAAGTGTTGGATGACAATCGTACTGATTACGATCTAAAGGGTTCTGCTAAAGATGACGTTTTCGTAGTAGAAGCGTTCAAAACCGCTAAGATTCACGGTGGAGAAGGTTCTGACACACTGGACTTCCAAGACTTCACACCAGGCGTTACCGTAAACTTGTCTACTGGTCTGGGTCCTAATGGTGCTGCTGGTACTGCAATGAAGTTTGAATGGATTGAAAACGTCCGTGGTACTTCTGGCAATGATACCTTGATCGGTAACTCTGATGCTAATATTTTGATCGCTGGTGGTGGTACTGACTTCGTTGACGGCGGCGTGGGCAATGACCGTATGTTGTTCCGCACTGTTGAAGATGTAGCCAAGTCTACCATCAACGGTGGTCAAAACACCGATACCTTAGAAATCACTAACCAAACGGCTATTACTGTTGACGCGGCTACCTTTAGCAAGGTGTCTGATACAGAAATTCTGCAAGTGGGCTATTCTGATGAAGGTGAAGCCAGTGCTGCTACCATCACTGTAGCAGGTGGCACACCGCTGAATGTCTTTAAAGAAATTCGTGGTACTACTTCTTATGACAAGAAAGGCAACGCTACTAACGATGTTATTCAATCTGCATTGAACTTGAATGTTAGCGGCGTCAAGCTGACTAGCATTGAAGAGCTTGTTGCAACTAAGGCGGACACTGCCATTACCATCGGTAAGGATACCTTAACTTCTGTACAAAAAGTTACAGGTTTTACTGGTGGTACAACTGATTTGGTGTTGGCTGCAAAAGCAGGCGATGTATTTGATTTGACCAAGCCAACCTTCACTAACATTGACCGTATCGCTCAAAATCCAGTAGATGGTAAGGACGTTGCCAGCACTATTATTGTTAATCAATCATTGATCAACTCCTTGGCTGCTAGTGATAAGAATGACGGTTTTGGTACAGCAAATGCTGCGGATGGCAACCCTGAAGCAGGGTTCAGTGTTTCGACGCTGAAGGCATCAGGTATCGGTTTGGATCTGAGTGTATTGGCTGATGCGGATGGGGCTAGTGCGTTCAAGACGTTGGACTTTGGTACAGCTCACGAAGTAACGATTGCTGCAATCACTGGTGTTACTTTAAAAACTATTACCGGTTCTGACAACACTGCGGATCTGCTGCGTGTAAAGCCGAATAGCGGCAAGCTTGAGCTTCAAGATGTTAGTGGTGTAACCATCACTAAAGTTGAGCGTTTGGACTTCGAGGAAATCGGTGTTGTTAAGTTCGGTACGCTGGATAAAGCCGTGACGCAAATTTCTGGTGACAACGACAAGAAGTATGCTGACGGCACTGATATTATGGGCGGTTACGGCACACATATTCTGAATGGTTCTGTATTGGGTAAAGCAGATGCTGTAACCGGTATTCAGACTTCAACAGCCGCTCTGGCTCTGAGCAATATCCGTCTGGAAAGCATTGGTGGTTTGTCTGGTCAAGGTACAAAGACTGAAACCACTTACACCATCAACAGCAAAACCACTTGGGATAGTAACTTCCAAAGCTTGAATGGTAAAGCTGATGGTACAGATTTTGAGGCAATCGGTAGTAACCTAACCAATGTTACCATCACTGCATTAGAAGGTGGCTCTTACGACTTCAGTTCCATCAAGTTAGCTGACGCTGCTACTGTCGGGTTGACTGCTGGTAAAGCACCAGTCGTTATTACCTACAACGACAAGTTTGTTGGTGCTAATGGTAACGACATCGTGAAAGGTGCTCAGGTCAGCATGGGCTATGACTTGGGTGGTCGTGATGACCAGTTCATCGGCACCAAGACTGCTAACGAAGTGGTTCTTGGTGGTGCTGGTAACGATACTATCGCATTGGGTGACAATACTGCTGTTCTTGGCACTCCTGTTATTGCCGCTGGTGTTCGCACTGTCCTGATCGATGCTGCTACAGCCGGTAATGTGTATCAAGTGTTTTCACCAACTTTAGTAAATGTTTCTCTGGCAGCAAACTGGGATGACACTAAGAGTGGTGCTTACGCTGACGGCGGTGCTGACGATGACACAATCACCTCTGGTGCAGGTAACGATGTGCTGATCGGTGGTACTGGCAACGACAGCCTGATGGGCGGTGCGGGTAATGACATCCTCCTCGCGGGCATTGGTGACGACATCTTGTCTGGCGGTACAGGCAATGACTTCTTGGCAGGTGGTGCTGGTAATGACTTGATCGAAGGTAACGCTGGTAGCGACTTCCTCTTCGGCGGCAAAGGTCAAGATGTGCTGCGCGGCGGTGAGTTGAACCCAACAACGGGTGCGGTTGACTTCGGTGATCGTGACCACTTCATCTTTGATGCAGGTGATTCTGGCTCAACAGCAAGCACCGTTGACATCATCAAGGACTTCCTGACATTGGGTCAAGCCACCAAAGCAGGCGATGCTACTAAGTCTGACGTGCTCTACCTCAACTGGTTTGCAACTGACTCTGCAAACGTTCTTACGTTCGATGGTAAGGCCTACGACGTCACTGCTGCCTTCGTCGATAATGCGGCCGATAAAACTGGTGGTACAGCGGCTACAGATGGTGCAGCGTATAATACACACTTCATGGATCTGGGCAATAGCTTCGGCATCAATGGTGCAAGCAGTCTGGAAGCTGCCGCTAACTTAGCGCTGGATAAAGTCATTGAGTTGCAATTGGCTGGTCAGCTTGGCGCGGGTAAGTGGACTTCTGTTGGTGCTCAGTTTGAGTACGGCGGTAAAGAGTATGCGGTTGTTGATGCCTTTGTTGGCTTAGACTATGCTAGCTTGGCAGCAGCGCAAGCGGCGAACAACTACAGTGCTAACGACCTGATCGTTGAGATTAGTGATACGGTTGTGGATTGGTCGCTGAGTGCTACTGACGTTGTGGTAACACGTTGGGATACCCCAGTCGCTTAACTCCCTTACTGTTAGGTAATTAGTTGTGAGATAAAAAGCCGGGCTTATGCCCGGCTTTTTTTTCTGTAATATTTGCAATAAAAAAATTCTATTAAGTGGTGATTAATTAAGAATTTAGGCGTGACCGTAGTCACATAAACCAGCCGGGAGAAGTGATAAATTAGCGCAAATGGCTAATCGGCTAATAAGCCATTCGCACAGCATAATTACTACTTACCAGGGTTTACGTCACATGGGTCTAAATCATTCCCCCCAGTCTGAGTTGAAAAAACTGTTGCTGCTCTCGCGCAAGTCATTCTTGTACGTGGCACTGTTCAGTTTCTTTATCAACTTGCTGTTTCTCACCCCCACACTGTATATGTTGCAGGTCTATGACCGCGTGGTGGGTTCCGGCAGTGTCAGCACCTTGGTGATGATCAGTCTGATCGTGGTCGTCATGTACGCGGTCATGGCTATTTTAGAATTCACCCGCACTCGGATTATGGCCCGCATCAGTACCCGTTTGGATATCGCGATGCAAGAGCGCCTAGTGGATGTGATGTTCCGCCATGCCTTACATAACCCACGTAACGCTTCCACCGAAGCATTAACAGACTTAAATAATATTCGCGGTTTTATTTCCGGTCCGGGTATTTTTGCGTTTTTTGATTCCCCGTGGTTCCCGTTTTATATCGCGGTGATGTTCATGTTCCATCCCTTGTTTGGTTGGTTTGCGGTCGGTGCGGGTGTGTTGACCTTGGGTTTGGCTTTTTGGGTCGATAAAGCCTCGTCCCCGATGTTGAAAGCCTCACACGGAAAAGCGATGCAGTCGCGCTTATTACTGGATCGCAGCCTGCGTAACGCTGAAGTCGCCACCGCACTGGGTGTTAAGCAGGGGATTTTCCGCCGTTGGCAAGCCGGTCACAATGAGTCGTTAATGTGGAATGACATGGGGAATGACAGTTCAACCGTACTTTCCACGGTCTCAAAAAGCTTACGCATGTTAAACCAGTCCTTGATTCTCGGTTTGGGGGCATATCTGGTAATCAATATGGAATTAACCGCTGGAACGATGATTGCCGGTTCAGTCTTGTTAGGGCGGGCACTGGCGCCATTGGATCAGTTGGTGGGTGCTTGGAAGCAGTTTTCTGCCACGCAACAATCATGGACACGTCTGAATGCGATGTTAGCCAGTTACCCGGCAATCGAAGAACGCATGGCGTTGCCAGCACCTAAAGGCAATGTGGGTGTACATCACTTAACAGTTGTGCCGCCGGGTGGTAAAGACGCGGTATTGCGTAATGTGGTGTTTGGCTTAAAGGCGGGTGAATCGTTAGCGGTCGTTGGTCCTAGCGGTGCAGGTAAATCGTCATTGGTGCGGGCATTGCTAGGTTTGTGGCCTGCGGCAGCCGGTGAAGTGCGCTTGGATAGTGCGGATATTCGCCATTGGGATCGTGATCAACTGGGTCAACACATTGGTTACATGCCACAAGATGTGGAGCTGTTTGATGGCACGGTAGCTGAAAATATTGCCCGCTTTGGGGATGTCGATGCTGAAAAAGTGTTAGCAGCCGCCCAGATGGCAGGGGTCCATGAGCTGATTCTGCAATTGCCGAATGCCTATGAAACCTTGATTGGGCCGAGTGGTGGGGCATTGTCCGGTGGGCAGCGCCAGCGTATCGGTTTGGCTCGCGCTTTATACGGTATCCCTAGTTTGGTGGTGTTGGATGAACCTAACTCCAATCTTGATGAAGTTGGCGAAATGGCACTGTACAAAGCCTTGCAGTCACTCAAGGAACAGGGTTCAACGGTGGTGATTATTTCCCATCGCCCTGGCGTGTTGAGTCAGGTGGATAAAATTCTGGTACTGGTCGGTGGTGCAGTCACCCTGTTTGGTGATCGTCAGCAAGTATTGGCGCAATTGGCGGCAAAGACCAGTCAGTTACCCACGCGTGAGCGTGAAGCAGGAGGTAAGTAAATCATGGCACAACTCGCAAAAATTGAAACCGCAAAAGTGCCGTCTAATGCGGTGGCAGGGTTAAAATCCGTCGCACCCGCACAGGATAACGTTATCTCACTGAAGACGGATGATGTCGGTTATCAACGTCTAGGGTTATGGGTGTTAGTGTTGGTATTTGGCATATTCGCGATTTGGGCAGCGTTCGCACCATTAGGGAATTATGCGATTGCCACGGGTAAGGTGGTAGTACAAGCCAAAAAGCAGGTGATTCAACACCGTGAAGGCGGGGTGATTGAGGATATTTTTGTTGAAGACGGTGATCGTGTCACGCAGGGACAGCAATTGCTGTTGGTCAGCCCGACGGATGCGAAGTCTGAGAAAGGCATTGTGCAAGAACAGTTACTGAGTAATTTGGGCTTGGAAGCGCGTTTGGATGCGGAATTGGAAGGTCGTAAACAAATTGCCTTCCCACCTGAATTGAGTGCCGGGCAACATGAACGTGCGCCTGCCATTATGGCGGGTGAGCAACAACAGTTTAAAGTACGTACCGCAGCGGCAGCGGCGGAAAATGCGGTATTGCAACAGCGTATTCAACGTTTGCAAGAACAGTTGCAAGGTACTGATCAGCAAATCAAGGCGCAGCGTGAACTAGAAATGTCATATAGCCAAGAGGTAAAGCAATTGCAGGGCTTGGTGGCGCGGCAGTTAATTAGCAGCTTGCAGTTGAATGAAACCGAGCGTCGTTACCTGACTGTAAAAACGGCTATCGCTGAATTGGTTTCCACGAAAGCCGGGTTAAAGGTGCAGATTGGTGAAGCGGAAGAGCAGCAAATCTTGCAGGTTAATAACCGCAAGAAAGAAGCGGCAGCACAATTGAGTGATGCGCGTGCCAAAATCGCGGATTTACGCAATCGCTTAAACGCGGCAGATGATCGCTTGGAACGTACTGCGATCACTGCGCCAATGACGGGGACGGTGGTGGGGTTGGCTTACCATACCAAAAGCGGGGTGGTGCAACCGGGTAGCAAGATTTTGGAGATTGTGCCAGATGCCGAAGGCTTTGAAATAGAGTCGCAGGTGGCGATTAATGACATCGACAAAGTTCATGTGGGTTTGCAAGCCGATGTACGTTTCCCTGCTTTTCCAGCAGTGTCTTTTTTGAAAGTCACGCCGGGTGAAGTTACTTATGTATCCGCCGATACCTTGATAGATGAGTCCAATGGTCAGCAATACTACCGTGCTAAAGTGATGATTAAACCGGAAGGGGTTGCTACTTTGAAAGATCATAAACTTGAATTGGTACAGGGAATGCCAGCAGAAGTGTCTATCAAGTCGGGTGAGCGCACATTTTTGGATTATTTGCTGAAACCGTTGTCACTGATGGTGGTTCATGCATTTAATGAAGATTAAGTGTTTAGTTTTTTTATGAAGGAGTAAATGATATGCAAGCGTGGATGGAAGGTTATGAATCTGATATTGAATACACTGCTGGTTATTTTCGTGAGCAAGAACCAGATTTTCTAAATTTATGTGCTATTACACACGCAGTAGAGCCAGTTGATATTGAAAATGGCTTTGTTTATTGTGAGTTAGGGTGCGGTCAAGGTATGACAGCTTTGATTATGGCTGCTAATTATCCTAAGGGTAAGTTCTATGCGATTGACTTTAATCCTTCTCACATTGCGAAAGCGCGTAAGTTAGCGGAGCAAGCGGGTTTGGAAAACATTGTATTCTTAGAAAAAAGTTTTGCGGAAATTGTCGAAAATCCTAGTCTTTTACCTGAATGTGATTTTATTACTTTTCATGGTATTTTTGCTTGGATATCTGAGGAGAATCGACAGTGTTTATTGGATATATGTAAGCATCATCTTAAGTCCGGCGGGATGGTTTATAACAGTTATAATGCTAAGCCGGGTTGGTCAATGGGTGAGCCAATACAACAATTAGTACTAACATCAGGTAAGTTGTTTACTGGAAATAGTATCAATCGCTTTGATAATGCGGTAAAACTAATCAAGGAATTAACTGATGTCGGTCCTGCTTTTTTCGGTATTAATAAAGAGCTTTTTGAAAAACGACTGGCAATATTGGACTCTAAAAATAAGCACTATCTGGTTCATGAGTATTTTAATGAAGGCTGGAGAGCATTTTATTTTACTGAAATTGTTCCCTATTTAATGTCGGCTAAACTGGATTTTGTTGGTGAGGCTTCTGTAACCGCTTCTTATGTGGAAGGATTGTTGCCACAAAAGGCTAGGGCATTATTAGCGAAGATACCTGATAAAAGTGTGCGAGAACTTTATAAGGATGTCATGTTGAACACTATGTTCAGAAAAGACATTTATATGCGGGGTATGACGAATCGCTTGGATGCTAATCGCCAAATGGAGTTATTAAAAGACACGCGTTGGATGTTGAATAAGGTAATCGGAAAAGATAATGCTGTCTTTAAATTCAAAATGCCAGTGGGTGAAATTGATGGCAAGCCAGAAATGTATCAACCAGTAGTTGATTGCTTAGCTCAGAAACCTGCCACGCTTGCCGAATTGCATAAAGAAACTGATATTCCGCCAAAAGAATTAATACAAGCTATTTTGTTTCTTTACCATGCGGGGACGGTAGGTATACAGCATTCCGCTGAGCGTAATTCCACAGCATTACGTTTAAATAAAGTGTTTGCTGAGCAGCTATTTATCACCAATGGTGATGTGCAGGTGGCGTTGCCAAACAAGCGCAGTTGTTTGACTCTGAGTATGATGGATATGCTGTTCTATCGTGCTGCATTAATGTTGGGTGATAGCGAATCAACCAATAGGTTAGTGGATTATGCCGCTCGTGAATTGATATCTCGTAATTTGAACGTGAGGCACAATGGGCTTGAATTGACAGGTAGTGATATGCGCAATCGTTTGTATGAGCTGGAAGGTTTATGGCGTAAAATTATCTTGCCAGTCCTGCGAACAGGTGGTGCTATAGCTTAATCGATAATATTGGTAAGCAAGGGCTTTTATGCGATGGGGGAGCGGACAGGGAGTCTGCCCCTGCTTCGGGTGGTTTTTTATTTTAAAGCTATGCTAATAATAATTTAATTTCAATGACTTTGTTTATGAATTGATGATTTTATTAACAGGGGAATTTTATGAGGATGGGTAAGACAATATTAAATACATTTTTATGTTTTATATTGTTGCTGTTTTCGACAGTATGGGTTGTCGGTCAGCAGGCGGTTGCTAGTACGACACCTGAAATGGTGAGTCCGGCTAATAATAATGTCTTACCTAGTGGCAATGTTAGCTTCACTTGGTCTCAGGGTAGTAATACAGCGGTTACGGCGTGGTGGCTCTATGTAGGCAGTAGTGTCGGTGGTAGCCAATACCATGACAGTGGCAGCCTTGCCGCATCAACTACTAGTTACCAAGTTTCGGGATTGCCAGTAGATGGCAGAACGCTGCACGTCACCTTGTGGTACCAATCAGGCGGTTGGAAGTCCGTCTATTATACATATAGAGCATTTGGGGCGACAGAATCCCCGGTAATAACCACTCCTTCACCTAATGCCGTTTTGACGAGTACTAGCCCTATTTTTAACTGGAATCCCAATGGTGCTGATGTAACCACTTGGCAATTGCTCGTTGGTAGTAGCGTTGGTGGTAGTCAGCATTATGACAGTGGAGAACTCATGGGAAATCTCCGCAGTTGGGCAGCCAGCGGTTTACCGAGCAACGGCAGCACGGTGCATGTACGGCTGCGTTACCAAATCAACAACGTCTGGTCGCATACGGATTACACCTACACCGCGTTTACTGCCAGCAGTGGTGGCACATTGGGTATGTCCAGTCCTAGCAATGGCAGCACTCTATCGGGCAGTAGCAGCACTTTCACAT
>CAZVBY010000005.1:0-7061 GCA_964625895.1 uncultured Thiobacillus sp. | reverse complement strand
ATGTCCAGTCCTAGCAATGGCAGCACTCTATCGGGCAGTAGCAGCACTTTCACATGGTCAGCGGGTAATACATCGGTGACGCAATGGTGGCTCTACGTGGGGAGTAGTGCAGGCAGTTTCAATTACCACGACAGTGGCGGTTTAAGTACCACGACCCTCAGTCGAACCGTCAACAACCTGCCCACGAACGGCAGCACCGTCCACGTAACCTTGTGGTATGAATCCAATGGCTGGAAATCACTGGCTTACACCTATCAAGCATCCAGCCCCAGCGTGACCCCCAGCATGAGCAGTCCAGCGACAGGCAGTATTCTTAGCAGTACGACCGGTGCATTCACATGGTCAAGCAATGGAGCCAATGTCAGTGCATGGCAAGTGACGGCAGGCAGCAGTGCGGGTGGCACGCAATACCATGATAGTGGTCAACTAGGCAGCACCGTGCTCAGTCGCAGCATCAGCGGTTTACCGAGCAATGGCAGTACTGTACACGTGCGCCTGCGTTACCAAATCAACAACGTCTGGTCGCATACGGATTACACCTACACCGCGTTTACTGCCAGCAGTGGCAGCCCACCAAGTGTAACCAGCCCGACGCCCGCTTCCACCTTGAGCAGCAGCAGCGCCACCTTCAACTGGCAAACCAATGGCAGCAATGTCACGAGCTGGCAATTACTGGTTGGCAGCAGCGCGGGCGGTAGCCAATACCATGACAGTAGCACCTTGAGCAGCAGTACCCTCAGCCGCAGCGTCAGTGGTCTACCGAGCAACGGCAGCACGGTGCATGTACGGCTGCGTTATCAAATCAACAACGTCTGGTCGCATACGGATTACACCTACACCGCGTTTACTGCCAGCAGTGGTGGCACATTGGGTATGTCCAGTCCTAGCAATGGCAGCACTCTATCGGGCAGTAGCAGCACTTTCACATGGTCAGCGGGTAATACATCGGTGACGCAATGGTGGCTCTACGTGGGGAGTAGTGCAGGCAGTTTCAATTACCACGACAGTGGCGGTTTAAGTACCACGACCCTCAGTCGAACCGTCAACAACCTGCCCACGAACGGCAGCACCGTCCACGTAACCTTGTGGTATGAATCCAATGGCTGGAAATCACTGGCTTACACCTATCAAGCACACAATGCTAATGCTGTAATCTTAACTGATCCTTTTCTGTTGCAGTGTTTTGGGGGAAATGTTCCCAGTAATAGCGTGTTAGTCTCTAGCTCTACCTTCACCTGCGATGGCATAGACCTTTCCACCGCTGATCTTACGCAATTGGCGCAACTTCCCAACTTGCGCACGCTTGACCTCTCCCATACCAAACTCACCAACATCAGCGGTCTTGCCGGTCTGACGCAATTGACCAACCTCAACCTTGGTTTCAACAACATCACCAATATCAGTGCCTTGGCTGGCATGACGCAGTTGCAAACCCTGAATCTCAGTTTCAACACTATCAGCGACATTAGCGCTCTGGCGGGGATGAATAGCCTGCAAGCACTGTATTTGGATGCCAATAACCTCACCACGATCAGTGCCTTGGCAAACAAACCAGCACTAACCAAACTGTATGTGGATGCGAACCAGCTCACGAGCATTACCACGCTGGCAAGTTCGCCCAACCTGACCGAATTAGGCTTAAGCCATAATCAGCTCAGCACTATCACCACATTGTCAGGCATGAGCGCCCTGCAAATGCTCGCGTTAGATGGTAATAACCTCAGCACCATCAGCGCTCTGTCGGGGCTAAGCAGCCTGCAAACGCTGTACCTGCGTAGCAATTTGCTCACCGACGTTGCTGCATTGGCGGGCTTGAGTCAGTTGCAACGTTTGGAGCTGGGCTTTAATAACATTAGCGCCCTGCCAAGCCTGAGCAGCATGACGGCATTACAGCATCTGGGGGCAGAAGATAACGCCATCACGAATGTCAGCCCCTTGTCGGGTCGGACGACTCTGAAAAGCGTTGCGCTGGAAAACAATCTGATTACCAGCAATACCGCCAATATTAACAGCCTGAAAACTTTGAGTGGTCTGAATACCTTGATTCAATTGGATCATAACCGTTTATTGGATGTGAATGGTTTAACCACACTGGGCGGCAGTAATACGCTGGCTTTGACCCTAGCGGACAATTGTCTCGGTACTGTGACCTTGCCTTCACGCATCAATGTGGTGGGAAGAAGCTGGCAATTTCCAGCCTCACGTTGTGCGGAATCGGGGGTGAATAATCCGCCGATTGCGTATGACAAAACCTCGGTGATTACTCAAGGCGCAACGGTCACGATTACCTTGGATGCGGTTGACCCCGATGCGGGCGATACCCTAAGTTACGCGTTGGTGAGCACGAATGTGTCGAACGGCACGTTGAACACCAGTAATGCCGCGAACGGTTCCGTTACCTTCACCGCCAGTGCCACGCATACCGGCAGCGCAGGTAGCTTCACCTTCCGAGTCACGGATGCGGGTGGTTTGCAATCGGCTGTCGCCACGATTACCTTGCAAATCAGTGAGCCACCGCCGAGTGTGACGAATGCGTTGTTAGTGCAGCGTTGTTTCGGCGGCAGTGAGCCGACGGAGGCAACGTTGTTGGCGCTGTCCACCTTGAATTGTACGGCTGGTGGCAGTTTGGCAGGTGCTGATTTTGCGGATCTCAGTGATGTGCCGAATCTAACCGAGTTGTCAGTGGAGAATGCCGGGCTGACTAGCACGGATCTGGCAGCATTAGCCCAAGCTTTGCCGAATTTGACCAAGTTGACCCTCAGCGGTAATCAAATCAGCGATGTGAGTGGCTTAGCGGGCATGACGCAGTTAGCGACGTTGCTGCTGGATGATAATCAGCTCACCGATGTTAGCGGTTTAACCATGCAAAACTTCCCGGCGCTGATTCGCTTGAATTTGAGTGGCAATACCTTTGATACGGCTGATTTCACCGTACTTGGCACTAATCTGCCCAATTTGATTATGCTATTCCTCGATGATTCGCAGTTGGATAATGCGGATTTGACGGCTTTGTTTGGAACGGCGACAGCCCCTAAGTTAAGCAGTATGTATTATTTGGTATTGCGCAATAACAGCATTACCAGCATTGAACCCTTGTTGCATTTGGCTGGGGTTAGCACCTTGCTGTTGGATGGCAATAACATTATGGATATTGCAGCACTTTCCCCCATTGCGCCTGCTGACATACCGATGCCTGTTCTTGCTGAATTGTCGATTAATGCGAATCGCTTGAGCAGTATTGCAGTGCCTCGTTTGGGGAGCTTGAGTACATTGTCGGCGAACCAGAATTGTTTGAGCAGTGCGCCTGTGACCCATACGAATTCGCCACCACCGACGGTTTCTTGGACAGGGCAACGGGCGTTAGTCAGCGGCGTTTGTCCGGTTGCGCCTTAATCCGACTTTACCTGTGTTATGACTGGGCGCGTCTTACCCATAAGGTGAGACGCGCCCAGCGTTTAGTGGCTTTACCATTCATCGAGATTCTTCCCCTGCACGTCATGCCTTAGCTAGCCGCCATCTTGCTCCCGCCTTACAGTAACTCTAACGCTTAATCTTTAAACCTTATGTGGCACTTACCTGTTTGATGCAAGTAACAGTTTGAAATAATTGCGTGTTTTCTGATTGTTGCGCCACATATTTTCTAAAGAAGTGCTACTTTTTATATAAGTAAATGTGTTTTTTGGAGTTACCTATGCATATAAAATCATCAGTCACACTGTTGGGTTGTGTCGTTATGCTGGCAGTCTCTGGGTGTACCACGATGACGGTGGGGAATGCACCTGATAGTAACCCTCCTAAATTATTGAAATCCGATAATGACAGTGGTCTGAATCAAGGCAAAATTGACGATATTCGTTGGGATCGCCCCAGTGCGTTTGGTCCGGTTCCCGCTAATCTGCAAGCGCAGGGCGATGCGGCTTGCAAATATATTGATTTTTACAGAAAAAAATTTGATTTTACCAGAGCCATTGGCTACCACCCGGGTGCGTTAAATTTGGACGGCAAGCCAATCGCGGGCGGTGGGTATTTGTGCGCCCGTTAAAGGGGTGAAGGTAGTTTTTGTTGATTATTAATAATTTTAATGAAAATAAAGATTTTTTGGAGTTAATTTATGTATATGAAGCCATCAACCACACTGTTTGCTGGTGTTGTGATTCTGTTTGTCTCTGGATGTACCACGATGACGGTGGGGAATGCACCTGATAGTAACCCTCCTAAGTTGTTGAAGTCCGAGAATGATCGTGATCGCGGTCTGACTCAGGGCAAAGTCAGCGGTATTCGTTGGGATCGCCCCGGTGCGTTTGGTCCGGTTCCCGCTAATCTGCAAGCACAAGGTGATGCTGGTTGCCAAGCTGGTGGCTTTACCAGAGCCATTGGCTACCATCCGGGCGCGTTAAATCTGGAAGGCAAGCCAATCGCGGGCGGTGGGTATTTCTGTGCCCGTTAAGGCGGATTAAGTTCGTAAAACATTTGCCCTGTGCCGCTGTCACGAAACCATTTGGTGATAATGGTTTTGTGACCTGCTTCTACCGGCATTCCGTGGTGTAGGGTGTGGCGGTTGGGTAAACCATCGGGGTACAGGTTGTTCCAAATGACTGCCTGCCCCTGTTTCGGATAGAACGTATGGTCTAGGTACGGAAAATACGTGCCTCCGCCTTTGGGGGTATCATTGAGGTAGATCATAAACGTCCAAGTGCGCTGACCTTGTTCTGATGTGTATGCCTGATGCTCTTGGCTACCGGGCACAAAGTAATCATGGTGGGCTTTAAATTCTTTACCTTCCGCGTAGTGCTGGGCTTGAATGGGTTCTGAATAGGGAAGGCATACGCCTAAAGTACGCGCAATTTTCTCATCAATGTAATCAACGAATGGGTCGTCATGACAGTGTAGGCGACAGGTCAGGCTGGTGCGGAAAGCATTATCCCCGTTGCTGTGAGACACTAAGGAAGGAGAGAGGTGGTGTTTTGCGAGTGCTAACAGTGTCTCGCATTCATACGCACTGAGGAAGTTGTCAATGGTGTACAGTTGCATGAGCGTGGTGTTCAGGCGTTGAGCGCCTAGGGCGATGCCGCGTATTTCCATTAAGTTGGCTAGCGCTTGATAGTCAATCGCTGGGTTAGGGCTAAGAGGCTCAGCATCAACACCTACGGGGTATTTATCTCCCATCATCTGTTGGATGCTGAGCGCATCGAAGCCATTTGTCCGCATGATTTTGTATAAATCTTTCGCGCCGCTACCACGGGATAGGTTGAGGTCTAACCAGTCCTGCCATTGTTGATCCATTGCTAACATTCTCATCCCCTTGTCATTTTGCTACCGTCGTTCTCGCGCAGGTTAAGGCTATGATCATTTAAATGCTATGGCTTACGTCAAAATAATCACGATTAATCAGGTGCAACTACAAAAACGTGTTCGTTTGCTGAGGCGGTGGGCGAGATCTGTACTTTGCGGGCTGGTGGGCTTGATGGCGTGACGGTCTGCCCGACGACAAAGGTGTTTTCTGCAACGGGAATCACAACCGTTGCAGATGGTGTCGCAGGCGGTGGTCTCGGTGCAGGGGGGGGCTGTGGGTAACGCCCGACAATGGTGTAGCCGGGAGCGCTGGGGCGTGGGTAACACTTGGTGGTGGTGCAGCAGCCGTTTGGGTTGTTACATTCGGTGCTGGTGTCGCAACAGGCGGTGGTGCAGTGAGCAAGCTTGGCGCTACTGTGACGCTGGTTGCAGGGGGCGTTTGGGGTGGTTGTCTGGCGGTTGTCGTTGGGACGGGTTTTTCCGGTGGTGGTGCATGAGCAACCGAAGGCGCAGCCTTTGATGGCTGGGCGTTTTGCCGGGGTGTGGCAGCCGGGGCTGGGGTACTCTTGGTTGTGATGAGCGCTGGTGTGGTGTCTATTGTTGGCGGGGTAAGCGGCAGTACCGGTTCCGGTGTGGTGGTGCGGTTTTCCGGCAGTGCCACGGCGGATTCAGATACCAAGGTTGATTCGTGATGCTGTGTCGCCACGACAGCAGGATCTGTCAATAGCAGTTTAGGCTGTTGGTAAACGTGATAGCCTCCTGCCCCCAATAACAGTACTATGGCGAGTGCAACGGTCGTGGGTAATGGTCGAAACCGTGCGACAATACCCGTCAAACCAGCCGAGTCGTCGCTTGTGGCGTCGCTGGGAACACTGACAAAAGCATGAAGTAATTCATAGGGTGATGCTTGGCGCTCATAACGCTCTAAAGCTATTGCCCGTTGCAAGCTGTGTTGTGATTCTGGCTTTAGGCTAGTCAGTGGCTGAGGTGTTTGCTGTTGCGCATAAGCTTCCAATGTACTCAGTGTAGCGAACGGTGGTGCGCCGTGTAGTATGTGGTAGGCGATACAGCCGATGGCGAAGGTATCGTCTTGTGGTACTGGTGTCAAACCATGAGCGACTTGTGGGCTACAATAGGACGAATGCAGCGCAATATCGGGCTTTTTATCCGGGTGATGGCTCGCTAAAATCTGTAAGGCAAATGCAACGGGAGCGTTAATCAGCTTAAAGGTATTGTTGACGCACAAAATAGCACCGGGTTCAATAAACCCAAAGCCTTGTTTGGGGCTGAGTCGCTTTACCGCGTCCAATACTTTGATTAATAAGGGTTGTGGGTTGTCCATTGTTGATGCCGGTTCGGCGTGTTCTCGCTGTGGCAAGTGGTCTATGAGCAATGCTTGATGATGTTCGTCGATAGCAATCCAATAAACGCCTCGGTCTTCACAAGCGCCGACGACCTGTAACAGCGGGTTGGTTTTGCCAAACTCAGCTATAATTTTAGGCATTATTTCGTAAAAGCCGGGATAAGCCACGACTTGTGGGGCTACAGCGAACAGAATAACGGGGTGCAGGGACTCATCAGCAGTGCCACTAATGAAGTCATACGCGTAAAAAACATCACCAAGCGCGGTTGATGCGCGTTTTTCCCCTAATTCATAACGATCGGCAATAAGACAATGACGATTAGATTGCATATTTAAGCAGTGATCCATCATGACGTCAGCGATTCAGAGCCTAGCCCTTTGATTCACGGATCAATGAGTTAAAGGC
>CAZVBY010000004.1:0-36352 GCA_964625895.1 uncultured Thiobacillus sp. | reverse complement strand
AGCAGAACAACAACCCCAAGGCGCAATCCTTCATGGATCGGGTGAAGGAGTTTTTCGGGTGAGTTGTTCCTCAACTAGAGGTGGCGTAGCGTAAACAATTGAGCCGATCATCGACCATTTCCAGGAAACCCGCTCTGCAAACCTTCCAGATTCTGTTCGGAGAGGAGCGCGTGCCGGTCGAGGCAATGCAATGAAATTCAGTCGTGACACAGTTGGATTGACAGACCCTGGAAAATTCCTAATCTGATTGTTCTGTCACAGGCTCCGTCAATGAGCGGTGCCAAAATAAGTTTCCCGTCCATGCGTTCGATCAGGTTCCGGGCAAGTTCCAGATCATCCGCGGAGTCTTCACAAGGCCGGGGGCCTGACTTCGGGCCTTTTCCACCATCGCGCATTTCCAGATAAACCATTTGATGGGCTTCATCCGCGCGTGCGCTGACCGTGAGTATTCCACCCTCCGGAAGCGACTTGATGGCATGCTGGATGACGTTGTCGAGCGCGATCCGCAGCCAAACCGGATCCGTAGAGATATCCGGCAGGTTTGAAGGCAAGTCCATAATGAACTGAATTCCGGCCGTTTCAAGACGTTTGCCGATACCGTTGAAACAATTGCCGACAATTTCATTGAGCGAGGCTGCGACCAGGTTTGGAGGTCCGGCTTCCGCATAGCGGTCAAGTGATTCCGACCAGCTTGCAAGGCTTCCTGCATGTGTGGCAGCGCTTTGCTGCATGCCGCGTGATACTGCCTGCGCCATGATTTTTGTTATCCGGAGATCTGGGTCCATCTGACTGAAATGCCTGCCCAGCCGCCGCACAAACAGGATCAGGGATATATAGAGCAGCAGGCCAACCCCAATTGCGACGAACCAAATGCATTGGTTTAGCGTATTGATGCTGTCCCAAAGTGGTTGCGGGTTCTTGTAGAACTCGATTGCTCCCATGACCAGACGGGTTTGAGGGTCCAGCACCGCTACATAGGTTTCGATGATTTTCTTGTTCCGGTCAAGCTCGTGATGCTCCGCCTTGCGCGATACGTCTTCACCAATGACCCCGCTATGGGACTTGCCCTTCTCCATGAAAATCTCATCCAGTTCAGGATTGACCATGAATTTCTTGCCGATCAAATTGGCATTGGATGACCACAAAACGGTCCGGTCCCTGGCATAAATATTGGCGCGCACCACATCGGGCATGGCGGAAACATGTCTGATAAATTCGTTGAGTTTTTCGTCTGGTGCCTGATGGCCGAGAAAATAGCCCCTCGCCTGTTGCACAACAGCCAGGCTCTGAACGAACGCAGTTGTGGTTTCCGTATCCCGCTCGATCATCTTCTCGGTTACAAATCGCGAAATCAGCAAGGAGGACGCGACAGACGCCACAGTGATGATTAACAGACTGGAAAGCGCGAAAACCCGGGTTAGCCTGCTTGACTTGCTGACTGCGTAATTTTTTTCCATGGTCTGTTCTTTGTTAGTGCCGGTTCTCAGTCTAAAACATGTTTCAACATAGCAGACACAATTATCTTAATTAATAATCCAAACGTCACAAGGGCATACAGGAATGATCATTGCTTGAATTTACTGTGAATTTTGCGCGAAAGTGGAGAAAAGTTTGCTAAACGGTTTTACATTGTGGCGGCCGTCAGCGACTTCTGGTCAAGCCAGGAAAGCCAAACTCGGCTTAAGCCTGTTGCTCACCCTGGAGGTCTGGCTGGCGGTCGCGCTAGCCATGGCGTTGCTGGCGGTCTGGTCGTGGCGTGAAACCGCCAAGGTTTCGGTGAACCAGGCCGAAGCCTACGGGCGCGCGGTCTACGAACTGACGCTGGCGGGTTTGACCAGCCTGGCCATCACCGGCCATGCCGACAAACGGGATTTGCTGCTTGAGCAGATTCGCATGGGGCATGAAATCGAATCGCTGAATGTCATCCGGTCAGACGCGATCATTCGCCAATATGGCAACAGAGGCCCAGCCCGGCCCAGCGCCAATGAACTTGATGTTCTCCAATCAAAACGCGCAATAACCACCCGTTTTGGAAAGGGAAATGATGAGCGGCTTTTGATAATCAAGCCCATCCTGGCCTCGCGGAATTTTCTGGGCAAGGATTGCCTGGCTTGCCATCAGGTTCGTGAGGGCGATGTCCTGGGCGTGGTTTCGCTGGAGCTTTCGATGAAACGGCACAATGCACGACAGTACCTGCTGGCCATTGAATCGCTGGCCCTGTCCTCGCTGTTTGCGCTGGCAGTCGCGGGTGTCTGTTATGCGAGGGTATCCAGGCGGGTCATGAAGCCCATGGCGGACATGCGTCAGGGTCTGGAAAGAATCGCGGCGGGCGAGGCGTCGCCGCGCGAACGGCTTCCCGTTGTCGGCAAAGATGAAATCGCCCAGACTTGCCATTCATTTAACCGGGTCATGGACCGGGCGGTGGAAGAAGCCGATCAAACCCGCATGGACGCGGAAGTGTTCAATCGCGCGCTGGAAGGCATCACCATCACGGACAGGAATGGCGTCATCCAGAAAGTGAATCCGGCGTTCACCCGTGTCACGGGATACGGCGCGGACGAAGCGGTCGGCAAAACGCCGAGCATACTCAAATCTGGCCGACAGGACATTTTCTACTATCAGGCCATGTGGAATGTCCTGCTGACGACCGGTCAATGGCAGGGCGAAATCTGGAACCGGCGTAAAAATGGCGAGATTTACCCCGAGTGGCTAAGCATCTCCAGCGTGCGCGGGCCGGATGGGGAAATCGAGCATTTCATCGCCATATTCAGCGACATTACCGAAAGCAAGCTGCGCGAATCGGACATGGCCCATCAAGCCACGCATGATCCGCTTACCGGACTCGCCAACCGGGCTCTTTTCATGGACAGGCTGGAACAGGCCATCGCCATGTCTGCGCGGCTTGCCCGCAACCATGTGGGAGTGATTTTTCTGGACCTGGATGGATTCAAGCCGGTGAATGACAATTTTGGACATCACGAAGGCGACAGGGTGTTGCAGGAAGTGGCGGTCAGGTTAAGCAGCGTCGTGCGTCATAACGACACGGTTGCCCGGCTGGGCGGTGACGAGTTCACCCTCCTCCTTCCCAATCTGTCTCATCGTGATGATGCCGAAATCGTCGCAAAAACCATTCTGGATTGCATCGAAATTCCCTTCAATGTCATGGGCAATCAGGTCAAGCTTTCCGCGTCGATCGGGATCAGCTGCTTTCCCTACGACGGGCTGGATGCCGAAACACTGATAAAACATGCGGACGAAGCCATGTATGTGGCCAAGCGGTCGGATGACCGCCGGTATCATTTTTATACCGGACAGCAATTCTGAATACCCGCTTATATGTAAAACATATGAAAACATCCACCCAGTATCAGGTCCGGTCGCTAGATGCGCCTTTATAATCAACCCAATTGATTGAACGCCGCGATTCAATGAGCCCTGCGAATTTTCTCTTTTGTACATCCGCCATGCTGGCGTGCGCCACCGCATCCGCAACGGGGGAAAATCCGGATGAAAACCTGTTGGCGACGGCCCGGAAACTTGCTGCTTCATTCAATCAGCAGTTGACAAGCGAAATCATCGACACTTATACCCGCAAGGGGCCCGATGTCGCCTGGCTGGTTTGCCGCGATCGCGCGCCCAGGCTGGCGGACACGCTTTCACGAAAACATGGCTGGCGGGTATCCCGGATTTCACTCAAGCCAAGAAATGTTGTCCTGGGAACCGCCGACGCATGGGAACAACGGGTGCTTAACCAGTTCGAGCAACGGGCTTTCATGGGTGAATCCGCCAAGACACTGGAATTTGGCGACATGACCCGTGACCTGCAAGGCCAAGCCTACCGCTACATGAAGGCCTTGGTGATGCAGGAACCCTGCCTGGCCTGCCACGGCACGCCCGACACCCTGGCCCCATCGCTAAAGCCCCGCATCAAGGATGCCTACCCGCACGACCGGGCGACCGGCTATCGGGCCGGACAGGTCGCCGGGGCCATCACGATTTACCGCCCAATAATCGCGAACCCTCCAAAGCCTTGAGTTTCCATGGCCGGGGCATCACTGGCCCTGAAAGTATTCAGAAGTGGAATCCGTAGCCAAAAAAGACGGTTTGCCGTCTGCCAGACAGATATTCGGGCGAAAAAAAAGCGTGCCTCTGAGGCACGCTTTTTTTGTTTGCACGGATTACTTGGCGGCTTCGATCATGTAATCCACGACAGCCTTGACATCCGCATCGGAAAGCGAGGTATTTCCGCCCTTGGCAGGCATGGTTCCCTTGCCTTTCATGACGCTGTCATACATGGCATTCTTGCCTCCCTTGATACGGGATGCCCAGGCGGCCTTGTCGCCGAACTTGGGCGCACCTGCCACACCGTCCTTGTGACAGGCGGCACAAGCCGAACCATATACCGCCTTGCCATCAGCCAGGACAGCACCACTAATCAGAGTGCCGAAAGATGCCGCAATTAAAAAAGCTTTCATGTAAGGACTCCTATCGCTTGGAAATTGAACAAACACTCCAAATTTTTTGAGACGAGAACGCCGATGTCATTACTTACAAAGGCATTGATTCGTCAGTTTCCAAGAAGCAAGCCGCGTGCTTGCACACTGATGCGGAACTTGTTTGTGACAATGGTCACGCGAGAAATGATCCGGGGCGGATTGGTTAGGCTAAACGTAACCAGGAACCAGCGGAGTCCGGTTCCGGTAATTGGTTACCGGTGGTTAGCGGCTTAACGATTGGGATACAGATGCGCGACACCGCCAAAGCTGCCGACCCACTTGTCCCCCGCTTCGGATGTGGCCATAGAGAATACGTAGTTGGAGAACAAGCCATCTGAGGTGCTAAGCGGCTTGAATTTCCCGTCCTGCATGGCAGCCAGGCCGTTGTTCGTGCCCACCCATATCTGGCCGTTGGCTTCCTGGTGCAGCATGAAGACATGGTTGCCGGGCAAGCCATCCTTGACCGTGTAGTTCTTCCAGTTCTTGCCATCGAAACGCGCCAGCCCGCCACCCCAGGTGCCGGTCCAGACCACGCCTTCCCGGTCGACGATGATTGAAACGATGTAGTTGGGATTGTAGGCGGTGGTCACATTCTGCAAACCCATTTCCTCTTTCTGCTTGGCATGGTGGCTGGAATATTGAGCCGGATCGTTCTTGAACTGGATATCGTTCTTCACCACCTCGTAATCCGCGCCCAGGCCTTTTTTGTGGTTCCAGTTGGTCCATTTTCCCTGGCGATACAGTGCAAGGCCGCCTTCGGTAGCCAGCCAGATATCGCCGTTTTTGCCTTCCGCCAATCCGTAGACCCAATCGTTGGGCAGCCCGGTATTGGTGTTCTCAACGGTATACAGATCCCACTTGGAACGATCCTTGAGCGCGCCGCCGCGAACGCGGTTGACGCCCGACCACGTGGCAATCCAGACATCGCCATTTTTTGCTTTCAGCACATCGTAGATGAAGGCATCGCCTAGGCCGTCGGGAATGTTGTAGGTTTCCCATTTGTCATTGGCCGGGTCATACAGCGACATGCCGCCGCCATAGGTGCCCGCGACGATGCGGCCATCCAGTTTGCTGACATGAAAGACCCCGTTGGACAGCAACCCGTTGCGGGAATCGAACAGGCGGTATTCATCGGTGCCCGTGTCATAGCGGATAAGCCCGCCGGAAGTGCCCACCCAGACAATTTTTCCATCGAGGAAAATATCCTTGACGTTGCGGTTGCCGACACGGAAATGGATGAACTTGGCATTCGGATCAACCTCGACCTTGCCTTGCTGCTCTGGCATGGCTTGCGGGGCGGCGGGATGGCCCGCGGGCATGGCAGACTGCGTTGCAGGCGCGGCTGCCGCGGGCGCCTCCGCGACCGTTTCCTGATTCGCGCCTTGCCTGGTACCCAGCACATAAGCGCCAGCGATGGCGCTACCTGCCACCACCAGCCCCACCGCCACTAATTTTGCATTGGTCATCATGTTCATCCTCTGTTACTTCCTTCCCAACCGGGCAACCCCTCGTTTGGTCCCCGCCCAGACCTCGCCACCAGGCGTAACAGCCAGGGCATAGACATTCTCTTCAAGCAGTCCTTCACGGCGGCCAAAGTTCTTCCAGGTCTTGCCGTCGTAGCGCGACACGCCATGATTGGTCCCGAACCACATGGCGCCTTCCTGATCCCGCGCGATGCTGAAAACCACATCGCCAGCCAGCCCGTCGCGGGTGGTCAGGTTGCTCCATTTCTTGCCATCGAAACGGGCCACACCTCCGCCCCATGTACCCGCCCAGACATTGTCCTTGCCATCAACAAGTACCGCGAACACGTAATTGGGGTTGAATGTCGGCACTCCCTCGGCCGTCATCACGCCCAGGTCATGGCGCGATCGGGTTCCCAGGCCGGTGTTGGGGCTGGCCGGCTTTTTCTCATCATTGGGCGCTCCCAGTCCATCCTTGTGCGTCCACGAATGCCAGCCTTTGCCGTCATACATTGAAATGCCGCCCTCGGTGCCGAACCAGATGCGGTTTTTCGAATCGACATCGATGCCGTACACCCATTCGTTGATGAGTTCCTTGACATAGGTCGTCATCCTGCCGGTTTTGGGATTCAGGCGATTGACGCCCGCCCAGGTGCCGATCCACAAGTCGCCTGCCTTGTCATTGGCGAAGGAATAAATCCAGTAATCCGCCAGGCCGTGCATCGGGAAAACCGTTTTCCATTTGCCGTTGTTGTAACGGGACATGCCACCCGCGTTGGTGCCAAACCATTTGTTGCCATCGACATCGATGCCAATGGCGAAAACATATTCGTTGGCCAGCCCATGATCGCGGGTAAAGGTGTTGAGACGTTCGTTGTTTTTCAGATCAATCTCATGCACGCCCAGCGAAGTGCCGATCCAGATGCGGTTTCTGGCTTTTTCCACGGTCAGCGCCCGGACATAGACATTGGTGCCGACTTCAAACGCATCCAGCACGCGCCAGTCACCCTTGGGCGCCGCAAGAATGCTGGTGCTGAAGACCAGCCACAACAGGGTAAAAAGTATTTTCATCGTTGCAATGTCCGCAGATGGGCAATCACATCCAGCAGGTTTTGTTCGGTCAAAATACCGGTAAATGCCGGCATGGCGCCCTTGCCGGACTTGAGGGTGGCAACCAGCAGGGTGTCCGGCTTCATCAGCACCATGCCTTGAGTGAAATCGGGAGTTCCCGGCAACAGGCCTTTTCCATCAGCCCCGTGGCATCCCGCGCAGTACGAAGTGAACAATTGCGAGCCCTTGAACACATCGGCGGCCTGAACGTCAAGTGAAGCAAAGCCCAACACCATCAGCGTGATGACCAGGCTTTTATTTTTTCTTTGCATGCTCCACCTCCAAGGACTTGCCATGCTTCAATTTTTCACCACGCTGACGCCATGCTTCCGCCTGCGCCGGATCGGGTGCAAGACCCAGTCCGCCTTTTTTATAGGCTTGAACCATGACATCCACCGCGTTGGCGTAATCCTGCTCCGCTGCCTTGCGGACCCATTCTTCCGCCAGCTTCATGTCCCTGGCGATGCCCTCGCCGGAAATATGCGCCATGCCCAGGCCAAACTGCCCGGCGGCGTTGCCCTGCTCCGCCGCCTTGCGATACCAGGTCACCGCCTCCTTGTCTTCTTCGGCCCGGTCGAGAATTTCACCCAAAGCTGCCTGGGCTGGGGCATGGCCAGACTCGGCCACCTCTCGCAGCAGTTTCATGCCTGTGACCAGATCGCCATTGCCGATAAGGCGTTTTGCGCGCTGGTATTGCCCAGCCTGATCAGCTGCCGCCACCGGCAAGGAAGCAATGGACAACAAACTGACAAGCAATAGCCTTGCCAGAAAAAGAAATGAAGGATGCGACATCTCAAACTCCTCCTTTCAGGCCCGCCGCCTCGAATTCCTCCATCTTGCGGTACAGGCTCGACAAGCCGATGCCGAGTTTCTGGGCCGCGGCACGGCGGTCACCGCCGGCTTCACTCAGTGCCCGGAAGATGATTTCACTCTCATAGCGGCGCAGCATTTCACGCAATGATCCGATGTTGTCAGGCTGGCCAAAGCTGATGCCATGTCCGTTGCCATTGGCAGTGCCGTTAGGTGCGATATGCGTCATTTCAGCGGGCAGGTCCGCCACGCCGATGATTCCACCCTCGGCGAGAATGCAGGCACGCATGATGAAATGCTCAAGCTGGCGTATGTTTCCAGGCCAGTCATAGGCGATCAGCAACTCTTCCGCATCCGGATCAAACTCCAGGTGCTGGTCCAGGCCATTTTTTCTGGAGCATTTATCCAGCATGTATTGCAGCAGGGCATGCATGTCGTCCCTTCTTTCCCTCAGCGGCGGGGAATGGATGTGGAACATGCCCAGCCGGAAGAAGAAATCCTCGCGGAACCTGCCCTGGCTGACCAGTTCCGGCAAATTGCGGTTGGTTGCAGCGATGATGCGCACATCCACTTTTCTGGACTGCTCGCCGCCAACGGGCCGCACCTGCTTGTCCTCAAGAATGTGCAACAGCTTGGCCTGGAGCGCCATGGGCAATTCGCCTATCTCGTCCAGGAAAATCGTGCCGTGGTCTGCCTGAACAAACAGTCCCTTCGTTGCCTTGTCCGCGCCGGTAAAAGCGCCCTTGGTGTGACCGAAGAACTCGCTTTCCATCAGGTTTTCCGGAATCGCGCCGCAGTTGACCGGCAAAAAGGTTTCATTGACGCGGCTGCTCTGATTGTGAAGCATGCGGGCGATGACGCCCTTTCCCGTGCCGGATTCGCCGGTGATCAGCACCGTGCTGGTCGTGGGCGCGACCTTGGCGATCAAGCGCTCGACCTCTTTCATCGCAGGCGAGGAAAAATGGAAGGTGTCATCCGATTCGGCCATCACGATCCGGCGCAGCGTGATGTTCTCGTCCTGCAAGCCCCTGAGATCGGCAACCTGCTCAAGCCGGTGCTGCAGTTCCTCCATGCGGATCGGCTTGGTGATGTAGTCGTAGGCGCCAGCGCGCATGGCTGCAACCACGGTTTCCATGGAGGCAAAAGCCGTGATCATGATGAAGGTGGTGTTGATCCGCAGCGTCTGCGCGCGCTTGAGCATTTCGATACCGTCGATGCCGGGCATCTTGATATCGCAGATCGCCACATCGATGTCGCCCTTGGCCAGCCGCTCCAGCGCATGTTCGGCGTTGTCCGCCTCTTCCACCGTATGCCCGGCCCGCGCCAGCGAAGTGACCAGAACCAGCCGGATGGCGGGTTCGTCGTCAATGACCAGAAGTGACAAGGATTTCATAAGTGTTTTTCCCTGGAATCATGCACCGGCAAGGTAATGGTAATGGTGGTGCTCTCGCCTTCTCTTGAAGCAATATTCATGACACCGCCATGGCCAGAAACAATGGAAGCGCAAACCGTCAGTCCCAGGCCCGTGCCTTTGCCTGGCGGTTTGGTGGTGTAAAACGCTTCCGTGGCCCGCGCAAGGGTTAACGGATCCATTCCGCTGCCGGAATCACGAATTGTAAGAAGCACGTTTTCTCCCTGCGGCCGGGTTGAAACCGAAATGCCGGAAGGCCGTTCACTGACTTCATTGACTGAATCCGCCGCATTGATCAGCAGGTTCATCATTACCTGGGTCAACTGGTCACCCACGCCCATGATGGCGGGAAGCTGGCCATCCAGGTCCAGTTCGACTTCCAGATTCCGGAAGCGGCGGTCATACCGCAAAAGGCTTACCGTGCTGCGGATCAGCTCGTTCAGATCGAGCCATTCTCGATGCGCGCTGCGCGGCGCGGCAAATTCAGTGATCTCGCGGGTAATTTTGGCAATGCGCTCGGTCTGCTCCAGTATCAGTTCCGGCCGGCAATGGGCGCCGGGCGCCATGCATCGCGGACCGCCGTGCGCATCGCACATTTCCTGCGCAATGCCGGAAATGGCGGTGATGGGATTGCCAATCTCGTGGGCAATCCCCGCCGCCAAGGTGCCAATGGCCGCCATTTTTTCCTGATGAAAGGTTTTTTCGCGCTCCAGCGCCAGTTCCCGCTCGCGACGGTCCAGGTCCACCGCCATTTGATTGACGGCCACCATCAAATCGCCCACCTCGTCCTGGCGGGTCGTTTCAAGCGGATCGCCACGAACGCCTTTAGCCACCTCGATTGCACGCTGCCGCACTCTGTCAAAGTCCAGGGTTAGTTGCGAAAAGAAAACCCAGGAAACAGCGGCGAACAATCCCAATCCAATGATGGTATGGAGAATCATGACACTGGTCAGCCGCTCGCTTCGCTTCTGGAAATCGGCCGTGATCTTCTCCAGCTTCTGGCGCTGATCGAGACTGAGCGTTTCCGTCTCGCTGATCATATCCTTGAGCCTGGCAATCAATCCCAGCAGATTGTTCTGGGTGAATGCCACACGTGCCTGACTCACGGCAGCGGCAATCTGTGAATAGTGCGGAGTGTCGGCTGACAACCGGTCTGCCAGTGAATTGAAATTGCTGTCGATCAGCGCGAAATCGAGTCGCACGATCTGCAAATGCTCATCGCTCCTGCCAAGTTTCTTGCCAAGCTCCTCCGCATCGTGCGCCGCGACCAGGGTGTGATAGGAAGAAATTCTCAGGGCACGCAGACTTTGATCAATTTCATGCAAGTCCTGCAAAACAATGAATTCGCTTTGAAGGCCGTTCTTTTCATACAGAACATAGCCCGTCAGTAATGCGACATAGGCAAGCAGCGCCAGAATGGTAAAAATGGCTTTCTCGCGCAAGGACAGGCGCCGCCATACGCCTTTCCCCGCAACGAGACCGGAAAACAGATTTCTGGCCCGATTGGCTGGAAGCGCTGCATTGATCGCAATCTCTGCGCTTTGCATGCTGCTGTTTTCTTTCATCCTCTCATCTTAACCCAGAGCTAAGGCACTACCCGCTCGATGGTCAGCGTCACGTTCGATCCCAGCACCACCGGGCCGATGCTGCCTTCCAGATCGCCACTCTGCGCCATGGCCGATCCCGCGCGCGAGACCCTGGCGCCAACCTGAATCTGGCTGAAATTCGAAAGCTTCATGCCGGGCGACATGGCCATGCTGTCGTCCAGCTTGAAACGGACGGGAAAGCCGGTGGCAGGCAGGCGCAATACCGCCAGCGGCATGGGCGGACCCTGCATGGCCTTGGCATAGACAAACAGCGTATCCTGCGGACCAATTTTCCCCGCAAGCGCCGGGCTGATGGCCACCGCGCCTTCCACGCTGGCAAGCATTGCCGGCGCGCCATCACCTCCCATCTGGCTTTTTGCATCGGCAATGCTGCGTGCGATGCCCTGCGCCTGGGGCGAACCCGGCGGAAACATCGCAATCAGCCGTTCCCAGTAATGCACGGCCAGATCGAACTGCTTCTCGTTGAACGCCACGGTGCCAGCCAAAGCCAGCGCCTTGGGATGCCGGGGGTTGGCATCCAGGGCTTTCCTGATCAACTCGGCCGGCCGGCCGCTCAGGTTCTTGTTCTGCAAGGCGCCCATCACGTCGGCGTAATCCAGCAGCAACTGAGGATCATCCGGCGTCAGGGCATAGGCGCGCTCAAAAGCCATGAGCGCGTCGTTCAACCTGCCGACCGCGATGTAGGAGCGCCCAAGCATGCCCCACCCTGCCGCATCATTGGGATTGGATTTAAGTTTTGCGGCCAGCTTGTCCATCATCGCCAGCATCTGGTTCTGAGTCAGAGAATGGCCCGCCATCGGGGCTTCCGGCTCGCTCAGCTTCAAGGCCGAGGGCGTGCCGACAAACCAATACAGCGCAATGGCCGCTACCGGGATAAAGGCAGAAAGCCCGGCTAGGACAGGTTTCAAGGCGGGAGAAAGGGTTTCCTGCCCGGCCTCTCCCGACATTTCTTCCGCCAGCATGCGCTCAAGTTCATGCCGGCTTTCCTGATACCGCGCTTCATCCAGCGTACCTGAAGCACGCTCGGCACTCAGCTCCTCCAGCCTGTCCCGGTAAACCGCCAGGGAAGCCTGGCGTTGATCGACCCGGCCTTTTTCCCCGTTGCGTTCGACCAGCGGCGGAAGCAGGAACAGCAGGGCCGCGGCCAGCAGGATTGCGGCAATCAGGAAGAACATCGCCATGGATCAGGCCTTCACCGCCGCGCCGGCGGAGATGCGCGGGCTGGCGCGCCGGGCAAGCAGTCGATAGCGCCGGTCGGCGATGGCGACAAAACCGCCCAGCGCCATGAAGACGAAACCCGCCCAGATCCAGTCCACGAAAGGCTTGTGATAGACCCGCACCACCCAGGTGTCTTCGCTGATCGGCTCGCCCATGGAAACATAGAGATCGCGCGTCAGGCCAGTATCGATTGCCGCCTCCGTCATCGGCATGCGGCTGGCGCGATAGGCGCGTTTTTCGGGATGCAGCACGGTGTAGGGCTTGCCGTCGCGGCTGACCTGGAACTCACCGCGCAGTGCGCGGTAGTTCGGGCCGTCGATTTCCTTCAGGCCGTCAAAGCGGAACACGTAGCCTGCGATGCTGACGGTATCGCCAAACTTCATGCGCACGTCCCGCTCGGTTTCGTAACCCTTGACGAGTGTGACACCCACGACAAAAACCGCCACGCCGCAATGCGCCAGCAGCATGCCGTAAAACCCCAGCGGAACCTGGCGGATGCGCGTCCGCAGAGGCACGCCATCCTGCTTCAGACGGTCACGCAGATTGAGCAGACTCGAAGCAAATATCCAGAATGCCAGGAAAAGCCCCAGCCCCACCAGCGGCTTCCAGCTGCCCAGTACAAACGGAAGTATCAGGGCGGTGACAAGGCTGACCAGAAATGCCCAACGCAAACGAACCGCCAGTTCGGGCAGGCTGGCCTGCTTCCATCTCGCCAGCGGGCCGACACCCATCAGGAACAGAACCGGTGCCATCAAGGGAATGAACACGGCATTGAAGTAAGGCGGCCCCACGGAAATCTTGCCCAGGCCCAGGGCATCCAGAAACAGCGGATACAGCGTTCCCAGCAATACCGATCCCATGGCCGCCGTCAGGAACACATTGTTCATCAGCAGCATGGCCTCGCGGGATACCCAGGTAAAGCGGCTGGCCACGGTCACCCTGGGCAGACGCCAGGCGTACAGGATCAAGGAACCGCCGATCACCAAAGCCAGAAAAATCAGGATGAACACGCCGCGCTTAGGATCGGTGACAAAGGCATGCACGGAAGACAGCACGCCGGAGCGGACGAGAAAGGTGCCCAGCAGCGACAGTGAAAAAGCGATGATGGCGAGCAACACCGTCCAGCCGCGGAAATCGCCGCGTTTTTCCGTGACCGCCAGCGAGTGAACCAGACCGATACCCACCAGCCAGGGCATGAAGGACGCATTCTCAACCGGATCCCAGAACCACCAGCCGCCCCAGCCCAATTCGTAATAGGCCCACCAGCTGCCCAAGGCGATGCCCAGACTGAGAAAGCCCCAGGCCACTGTCGTCCACGGCCGCGACCATCGCGCCCAGGCTGCATCCAGTTGCCCGGCCAGCAGAGCCGATATGGCAAACGCAAACGCCACGGAGAAGCCGACATAGCCCATGTAGAGCAGGGGCGGATGGAAAACCATGCCGGGATCTTGCAACAATGGATTAAGGTCGCGCCCGTCAATCGCGGCGGGCAGAAGGCGGTCGAAAGGATTGGAAGTCGTCAGGATGAACAGGATCAGGCTGGCGCCGATGAACCCCATCACACCCAGCACGCGCGCCACCATGGCGTCAGGCAGATGGCGGCTGAATACGCTGACAGCGACCATCCACAGGCTCTGCATCAGCAGCCACAGCAACATCGAGCCTTCATGTCCGCCCCAGACGGCGGCAAAACGGTAATGCGCGGGCAGCAGGGAATTCGAATTGGACGCCACATACAGCACGGAAAAATCATTTTCCATGAAGCTGAAAGCCAGACAGCCAAAAGCCAGCGCGACAAACACGAAAAACCCCTGCGCCGCCGGCCGTGCCGTGGCCATCCAGCGTGACCAGCCACGATGCGCGCCAACCAGAGGGAAAAAAGTTTGCGCCAGCGCCAGAAGAAACGCGATGACTAGGGCAAGTTGACCGATCTCGGGGATCATGGATAAAGACCAAAAAACAGATGCTTGATAACTAGCAAGCTTGGTGCCATGGATTCACTGCCTGAATCCCGCTGAATAAGGTCAAAATTCCCAATTACAGGAATTTAATCGTGCCGGATTCCCGTTTCCGGGAATTGCTTTGATCCGGCTTTCTTGTCGCCTTCTTCCCATTCCCATAGCGCGGCCCTGGCCTTTCTGACATGAGGGTCATCCGGCCTGGAAAGATGAATGTAGGTGCGCATGGCGCCTTTTGCCCCCGGCAGGTCTCCCAATGCTTCCAGCGAAAGCGCCAGGCCATAGTAGGCATTGGCCTGGCTGGACTTGATTTCGATCGCGCTGAGGAAAAAATCATGCGCCGCCTGGTAACGTTCCAGGCCCAGCAGCGTGTAACCCATGTTGGCGTGGGCCTCGGGCAGCCTGGGCGCCAGTTCCAGAACGCGATGGAAGGCCGTCATCGCATGGTCGTATTGTTTGGCGTGCAGCATGACCACGCCCTGTTTGAAGCGCGTGTCGATTTCCCGGGCACGCGCATCGCGGGCGTGTTCCGCCGCCTTGAATTCCCGCTTGACCGGCACTTCCGGGCGGCTGGCAATCCAGATGGCTGCGGCCGCGACGGCAACCAGCAGCAATCCCGCCAGCACGTATCGCGTGCGGCTCACAAGGCGCCCTTGTGCGGCGCCTGGCTGATGAAGGGCACGCCGAAGAATGTCAGGAAAGCCAGCACGAATACGCCAACGACCATGATTGCGCCAACCCGCGCGGGGATGCGCATGGCGAATCGCGCGTGCAAAGCGGCAACCGCGGAAAGCCAGGTCAGGAAAGCCCAGGTTTCCAGCGGGTCCCAGTCCCAGTAACGGCCCCAAGCATCCTGCGCCCAGGCCGCGCCGGCCACCAGCATGGCGGTTTCGAATACCAGCGCCCAGATCAGGAATCGCCACATGGCCGCTTCAAGAAAAGTATCTTCTGGCAAATCGGCGAGCTTTCCTCCCGCTGCCCTGACAATCAATGCCATGGCACAGGCAAGCGACAGCAGCAATATGCCCAGAAACAGCTTGCCCATGGCGAGATGCACCCAAAGCCAAACGGTTTCGTAAGTGGGCAACGCATGACTATCGACAGGCGTTACTACGAAGGTCCATGCAGACATTACAGCCAGAATGGGCAACACCAACGGCACACTGCCTCTCAACCAGGGACTCCGCCAGCAGGCAATTGCATAAATCGCTCCCAGGCTGAACAGGTTGCTGGTAAGAATTTCATACATGTTGAAGAACGGGCCATGGTCCAGCCGCATCCAGCGAGAGGCGATGGCAGCAGCGATCAACATCAGTCCGATGCCCAACCACGCGAATGCGTATCGCTTGAACGTCGCATGAAACGCACTGGCCGCCCCCGCACCGACGGCGGCAAGGCCTGGCCACAGCCAAAGCAGTTCAGGCGGTCCGTTCACGATGAATTTTCACAGACAGACTTGGCAAGGCCATTCGTCCCAGCAGGTGCCAGGCCAGCGCACCCACGGCCACCAGCGCACTCGCCAGCAGCCAGGGCAAAGTAGGATCATAAAAAATGCGGTAACCCATCCAGCCGCGAACGCCTTCAAATCTGATGTTCCCGCCCTGCACGGATACTGTCTGGCCAGGCTTCAATTCAATGACGTGTTCCATCCCCTGAATTTTAAGCACTGGCTTAAGCTGGCGGCTATCAAGTTTCCAGGCCTGCTGATAATCCAGCTTGATGCCCGGATCCAGCACCCATTTCATTTTTGGCCCGCCAACGGGTTGCCATGTGCTTTCCTGACGCCAATCGTTCATGGGAAAGCTTGGCAAATGAATGGCGCCGGTTTCCATCCGGCCGGATTCCGGCATCCAGGTAACGATCAGGGCAAAGCCCTTGTTGTGCGTGGTATAGAAGCGGTAGCCGGACAACACCAGCGGTTCGATATCGCCCACCGCATGACGCTCGCGACCTGCAAAGACTTCACTGCGGGTATGCGCACGCTTGAGGCCCGGCCGGTAGTCAATGGTGTAGGAACCCTGAACGAAGTCGATTTCATTCAGACGGTCGCGATGCCAGGGTCCGTGCCGAATGACCTCGGTGCGGGCATCGGCATAGGACTGGCCTTCGACGATTTCGACCCTTCCATCCAGATGCGTCATTCTTCCCCAGCCTGCCAGCAACATCAAAACCAGTAGCGCCAGATGAAACACAAACAGACCGGCAGAAGCGCGCAGCGCCGGTTTGACCAGCAAGGCAGCGGCAAGATTGATCGCCAGCGCGGCCATGGGCAACGCCAACTGCCAGGAGGGCAAACCCGGCAACCGGTAATGCGCGATCACCGAGGCCGCCAGCCAAACCAAGCCAAAAAGAGTAAATCGAGGTGAAGCCAACCACTTCATCAGGGCGGGCTCTGGCAATTTTCGGAACCATCTTTCATCCAGGTCTTGCCAGACTGTCCATTGCCGGGCGCACCCACCGACCCGCAACTGTTTTCCAGCCAGGCGCCACTTGGCGCAAACGCACGAATCTTCAACATGGCATTGAGGTAATAGGGTCCATTGGTATAGCCGGCCGTCGTGTTATTGCGTACCTGTGTGCCATTAGCCAGCCCTGCCTCCAGGCCGACATCGTTCAGGTTGACCAGAAACATCTTGTTCTTCCAGCCATGCGGCACCGCGATATGGCACCAGGTGCAGCGGATGCGGCCAATTTTTTCACGATGATAATGATGCAGATTGCCGCGCCCCTTGTCACTGTCAGGATTGAAGAACCCCGTGCCGCCCCCGCCGCCCGTGCCTGCATAAGTATTGGTATCGTGGCATTTGAAGCACAGGGCATTGGTGTCTGCCGCCACGCCCAGTGAGGTGCCAGAACCCGTATTCCGGCTCCAGGCTCCCTTCAGGATAAAGTCGTTGGTGGAGCCATGCGGCCCCCAGGGACTCTGCGGGCCCGTGCCGGGTGTCGTCGGCGTGATGGTCGTCGCGGCCGTGCTGGAACCATGGCAATCCGTGCAATACATGGTCTGGTCCCCCACCTTGGTCTGCCAGGGCGCGAGGAAACTTGCTGCAGTGGTGTTGCGCAAGCCGTGTGTTCGTCCTGTTTTATCAATGACGGGATGCCAGCTGCGCCGGTTATTGCTTTGAAAATTGACACTGGTCACCGGCCCCGGGGGATCGCCGGCGAATGCGCCTGAGTCTGTCGTCGCGGCATTTCCCCTGTGTGTACTGGGCGCCTGGAACTCCATGGCCTGATTGGTGTAATGCGTCATGGCATTGGTGCCGGACGGCGTGCCGGGCGCCCCCAGGCCTGGCCGGGTCGCGGTGGGAAATAAGCCATCATCCAGATAGCCGTAATTGGAATGGCATTTCAGGCAAATCTGGTATTCGCGTGTGACAAAGGGCGCCCCCTTCGTGGTGTCCGGGTTCGCTCCAGGATCGCCACGCTTGACGGTATAGCTTGCCGGCAAGCTGCGGAAGGATACCGCACCCGCGCCATAGTTTGGCTCGACCCCCCAGGTACCACGCAACACACCCGAGGCAAGGTTACCCCCTTCGAGGGTAGTACCGCTGGGAACATGCGTGCCTTCGGTGTTATCGCCTGTGCCGTTGAAAAGCCGGTTGCGAAGCACGCGATGCGGATTATGGCAATCGGTGCATTCGGCATGCCGGTTGCCCAGGTTGCCAAAGCCAAGCAGAGTGCGCGATTCGATGAAGTCCTTGCCGCGCTGGGTCGAGGCATCGGGATTATTGGTGCCGATGTCGTGCACCTCCACATCGCCCTGTTCGGCATTGGTGATGGGCATGCGGCGTGCCAACTGGTAATCGTCGCGGATATTGGGCACTTGGGTATTGGTCTGAAGGATGCTGCCGGTTGCATCGCGGTGACATTGGTAACAGGTCTCCTCGATGGCCGGGTTGCCGCCACTCTTGGGTGAAGCAAGACTATCCGTGCCTTCACGCAGCAAACGCCGTGAGCCCTGCACGGAATGGGTATCGTGACAGTTCAGACAGCCCGCTTTCCAGACCGGGATATTGGCTGGAAACTCGCGCTGCGCGGCGGCGGCTGGCTTGTAGAGTTCATCAGCCACCGTGGGATTGGCGTGCGCAGACAAAGCCCATGTCTGTCCACCCTTGTCATGGCAGCCGAGGCAGATCTGGTCGTTCGCCTCGCTAAAGGCACCTCCGGTCGGAGCCACTTCCTGCAAACGGTTGGCGCGAAGAAACTTGCCCGGCTGTTTGGCGGGATCGTTTTCGTGCAGGTGCGGATCGTGACAGGTCGCGCACTGCATCTGGCCACTTTCCAGCGGCATCTTTGGCGCGGGCCGCACGCCGGCCAGCCGTGTGCCGACATTGCTTCCATCCGGTGTTCTGAGCTCGCCATCCGCTGTGGCAAGCGCGGCATCGTAAGTAAACGAGATCGGGTGATCGTTGCTTAAATTCGTGCCCAGATTGCGGGTAAATCCTGTCGCCGTGCCGCTGCCCGGTGCCATGACGCCACCGGCCCCGGTGCCGGTCATGTTGACGACCGCCGGTCCGCTGCCATTCAGCACATTCACATTGCCAATGGCGATGGTGCCATCGTGGCAGGACAAACAAAGTTTGGAGCTTCCACCCGGCGCGGCCGCCATTTCCGCGATGTTGGCTTCGATGGAGCTGGAACTGTAGGGCGTATAAGTGGCAGTGGAGGCCTTGCGGTTCCACAGCGGCGCGGCGGGAATGTCCTCGGCGCCATGCGGCGTGTGACAGAAAACACAGACCTGGGTTTCCGATGTGGCCTTGACCGTGCCCGGCCCGGTTACGGAGAGATTGTGTCTGGTTGAGCGAACGTCGGATACGCGCGCGGCGGACAGATCACGCGGCTGACCCAGCCAGAGCGCCATGCCTGCCAGCGCCATCAGGAAGGCTATCCGCACGCGCCTCATTTCCGCTCGCCCAGAAACTGGAACACGGACACACGTCCATTGAACATGTCCGCCACATACACGCGATTACGCTTGTCGGTCCAGATGCCGGCCGGGAGGAAAAACCTGCCTGCATCCTTGCCCGTGCCGCCGATCGTCATCAGCAACTGTCCTTCCGGATTGAAAATGAGCAGCGTGTCGTAAAGCGACTCGATCACATAAATGTTGCTTTCATCATCGACCGCCACGCCTTTTGGCCGCACCATGTTGCCGACATACATGCCGCGCTTGCCTAAGGTCTGCTCCAGTTCCTGTTCCCGCGAATAAATCTGCACACGCGCATTCAGCGTATCGCTCACAAACAGTTTTTCATCGTAATATGCTAGATGGGTCGGGAAATTGAACTGCCCCGCGCCATCGCCATGGCTGCCCAGGGTTTCAATCAACTCGCCCCGGTCATCGAAGACCTTGATGACGTGCGCGTGCGTATCCGTGACATAAGTGAGGCCCTTCTCCGCGTCGCGCGCAAGGCCCGTCGGGCGCTTCAGCACGCCCTTGCCAAAGCTGGACAGAGGCTGCCCCTCGGCACTCAGACGGGCAACCAGCCCCAGCTCGGCGTCCGCCACCAGTAGCGAATTTTGCGGGCCGGATGCGATACCAACCGGCGATTTGAACCGCACATGAGGTTCAGCCATCTCCCAAAGCTTCAGTTCGCCCAGCGACGAATCGAACACAAACACTGCTTGCCGGGAAACATCCGTGACATACACCCGCCCGTTCTCGTCGGTATAACCAGACTGGGGCCGCTGCAACTCAATGACATGGGGCATGTTGCCCACCAGGCCGACCAGCCAGTTGAAGATCGTTCGCGCCGTGCCGTAGCCTTCCTCGCCTTGACGCTTGAAATTGTTTTCGCCCGTGAGATCGCCCAGGTAAAGGTAACGCGGAACTTCCGCGCCCCGGGGGAACATGAGTGGCTCTTTCAGGCCATTGGAATCGAAATCCAGCACTTTGGGACCGGTCGCGCAGCCAGCCAGCAAACTGGTCAACAACATGCAGAAAACAGCCGCGCGCATTGATCAGCCCCCGCCCATGATCAGTATGACGCGAACCCGCGCCTGCAAGGGATCGGCCACATACAGCCGGCCTTGATCAACCGCGATTCCGCCCTGTGCATTAATGTGCACGGGAAGCAGATGGGTCTGTCCATCCGGGGTAAACACATGAATCCTGTGACTGCCCATGTCGGCCACATACAGCCTGCCTTGTCTGTCCGCATCCAGGGCAACGGGCTGTTTGAGTGAGTCCCGGCCAATCATGGAAATCAGTCTGCCATCTGGCGAAAGGGTAAGCACCTGTGCGTTCCCCGTGTCCAAAACATGAATAATGCCACGTCCAATGGCCATGCCGCCGATAGAAAGCGTTTGCACAGGCAGACGGATAACCTCGGCAATCCGGCCGCGCATGTTGAATACGACAAGCTGGTTATAGAGGCCGTCCGCCACCCACAGTTTGCCGCTGGCCTCATCCACGGCAAACGCGACCGGCCGCCCGAGATTGGCGTCATCCGCATAGCTTCGCAACAGGCTTCCGTTGCGGCTGTATTGGGCAATACGGCGGTCCAGGCTTTCCAGCACGTATAGAGAGAGGTCGGCTCCCAGTACAAGCCGGGTATCCTGTCGCGCCTGAAGGCCAGCAAAAGGCTGCAAAGTCTGGCTGGCCCTGTCGTAGCGAAAAATTCGGTTTAGTCCTGAATCGGCGATATAAACATCCGGTCCGCTGGCCGCCATGGCAACAGGATATGCCAGGCGCACAAATCCCGGCGATGCGCCCAGGGCAGTGGCGCCGGTTATTGGCGCCAGTTCATTGGCCGACAGGACACCCGGAGTATTCAGGTCGCCATCAGAAGTCTGACCCGCGGCATGGCCCGTGCCTGACCATGCCAGTGCCGCCAGAAACAGCATTCGACAGCAAGTAATCATGCGATCCTTCCACACCTACCAGTGGCCTGGCCCCTTGGTTTGATTGCCGCCCTGAATGCCGGATGGAAGCCCCGGCTTCCCGGTATGACACAGGTTGCAATTCTCCGGACCCCAGGCAATGGTGCCGTTATGACACATGCCGCAAAATTTGCCCTCCACGATATCCGCCATTTTGACCACGTTGCCGCCTGCCCGCATCTGGAAACCGAATTCGCTGTGGCAAACCTTGCAACGGAAGCGGATACGATGAAACCAGTGTGGAAACACCACCGGACGCACGCCCTCCTTCTCCGCGTTCTTGTTCAGCACCACATCGCCATATTCGGCCGATGCGGGAACGGCAAACATCAGGGTGAATATCGCCGCCAGGATTATCAGAAAGTTTCTCATCTGATTTTCTCCCTAGGCACACTGTGGCAGCGCGTGCATTCGGTCAACGGAAAAGCCACCGCGCCATGGCACAGTCCGCATTTCTCCCCCGTAAGAATCTGCATCATGTTGACGTTGGAAACGCCAGCCTTGCTTTTGAACAGGTGCTCGTGGCAATTGCCGCAATCCAGCCAGAGCGTGTGCGGCTTGTGGGGAAACTTGACCATCGGCATTTCGCCGGTACGTTTCATCAGCACTTCCGTATCGATTACCCTGACCTTGGTTTCGGGCAATACATTGGTACGCGGGTTGATGTAGCCGCCTTGCAGCGCTTTCACCCAATCGACCTGGTTGCCAACTGTGTCCGACGGAAGTTTGCTCAACGCCTCTTCCGGGTTCTGAAGCAGTTTGATGCCGGGTTCGGCCGGGTCGTGCAGTTCATCGGCCGTCACGGGCGACCATTTGCCTGCCCAGATCATGCTGGACGCGCCCAGCATCAGGACTAGCAACAGTATTCTTGAAATGCGCTCTCTCACTGCTGGATCCTTTTCTTGTTATTGAAAATCAGCCTGGAATATAAATGCCCGCGCCGCGAATCGCGCGCACCAGTTCCTTGGTCGAGTCCTCCAAAAGCTGGATAGCGTTCTCGAAATCCCTTGATCCCGCCTTCAATTCCGCCTGTTTTCTCAGTGCGGCCGCCTTGTCGACAAAGCCCTGCACCATGCGGTCGACACCCTGGCTTTCGCGTTTCTCGTCCAGCAGCATTTTCACCAGCATCTGATGGGTATCGTTGCGATCGATTTCGTAGTGGTATTCCTCTTCCTTGGTCACGAAATTGAGCGAGCGGACCAGGGTTTCTCCGCCACGCATGTTGCCCACCGAGGCCTTGGCGATCAGGTAGGCCTGATTGACCAGGACGATGGCCTTGTCAATATCCCGGCTGGACTCGCGCTCTGCCTCTGCCAGGAGTGATTCGACCTTTGCCGTGGCTTTGCGTGCATCCACATTGGATTTCTCCGTTCCCACCCGCTTCTGCGCATCCAGCAGTGCGCGTGCGCTGGCAAGCCGGGTCTCGTAGTCACGCTTCTTTTTCTTGCCATTGACCTCTTCCGGATTGGCCATCCGCACGCCGGAAAACATCTGCTGAGAAGCCTGCGTCAGGAGCTTACCGGCCTTTTCATGATCACCCGCATCGAAGGCGGCCTGTGCCTGCTTGTGCAGGCTGCGCGCCTGCTCCCGGGCCGCCAGCGCATTCACATTCCGGCTTGAATCGATCTGTTTCGCGGCGGAGGATGATTCGATCAGTGTGCGAACGGATTCCAGCCTTCGTTGAACCTGATCCGCCATGCTCTCGGCCAGGGCTGGAGTGCCTGACGCATAGAGAGCCAGCATCAGGGTGACATAAACTGCTTTCATTTTTTCATTCCTTCCGCCTGCATGCCAGGCACCATCAGTCCGGCATTCAGCAGTGCGCGCTGCAAGACCTCGGTGCCTTCGCGCAAACTGGCGACCGCGGCCGTGTAATCGAATTGTCCGGCCTTGACTTCGGCCAGTTTGAGCTTGACCCGGTTTTCCTCGACCATGGTTTCCATTTTGAGCACCACTTCAGGCGAAGGTTTCAACTCGGCTTTCGCCAGCGGAATCAGTTCCTGATAACTTTTATTGCGTTCCAGTTCATAACGGTATTCCTCCTTCGGCGAACCGAAGGTTTGCGAATACACCACGGTGTCGGTGCCGATCACTGTGCTATAGCCTTGCAGCATGGATTTCTGCGCGGCCAGCATCATCGAGGTCGCGGCCTTGATCTGGTTTTCCGCAAGCCTTCTGGCCTGTTCCATCATGAGCGCCACCTGATTGATATTCGTGTTGGCCTGGGCGCGCCGGGGATCTTTCTGGTCAATGCGCTCCACGCTTTGCTTGTACGACTCCAGCATCGATTCCATGCTGTGCGATATCTGGTTGTATGCCTCTCGTTCTTCCTTATTGATGCCCGCCGAGCCCTTGCGCGCCCTGGACAAATGGCGCATGGCCTGATCCAGCTCCGCCTCGGTTGCCTGATGATCGCCCGCGGCGAGGGAAGCCCTGGCTTTCGTCAAGTGTGCCTTGGCTTCATCCGCATGTTTGCGGAGATCAGGGGAATTTGCCGCATTGTCCTTGGGCAAGGCGCCGATCAGTTTCTCGACCAGCGCCATTTTCTGTTGCAGGAGCTGGGCGGCATCCGTCGCCCGCGCCTCGCCCGCCACGGTCAACATGGACAGGGCAAAGGCCAGTCCGCCCCATGCGTGTTTCATGGCTTGGCGCTGGCTTTGGCGGCCGCCGCTTTAGGCTGAGAGTGACACAAGCGGCATTCCGAAACCGGGAATGCCACCTTGCCATGACACACGCCGCACTTCTGGCCCAGCAGGATCGAAGCCATGCTGATCTGGTTGGCGCCTTTCTGCGGAATGAAAATGGCGGGGTGGCAGTTGGAACAATCCAGCCATTCGGTGTGCTGCTTGTGCGGGTACACCACATCGGGCATGGAGCCTTTCACTTCGCGCACGATGTTGAGATCCATGATGACCGGCTCGGCCTTGGGATCAAGACGGTCATAGCGAGGCACGATCTTTTTGTCGTTCATGGATTTGACCCAGTTCACGCGGTTGCCGGCCGTGCTCTTCGGCAGGTCCTTGAACGCTTCGAGCGGAGGCTGCAGGGCATGGGTTTCGTTGTTGGCCGGGTCATGGATGCCATCCTCGGCGGGCGGCAGATTCCGTTTGTGTATGGTAAGCAGCCGGTTGAACGAGTTGACGTCGGCAGTAGGCGCTGGCGTGCTGACAGGCGCGGGAGTCGCTGCAACTGGTGCAGGTGCGATGGGCGCGGGCTTGGAAGATGGCTTTCTTGCATCGGCGGCATTGGCCACTCCCATGGTGATTCCCAAAATCAAGAATGCGCTATAGGTTTTGAGCATGACGATTTCCCCCTTATTTTCCGGCTGGTGACATGAGCTTCTGGATCGTGCTTTCATGCACCTGTGTCGGTGTGCCGGGTTTGCCTGAGTGGCAGAGGTTGCAGTTCTCGACTGACCAGGCGATTTCGCCGTTGTGGCAGGAGCCGCAATACTGGCCATCGATGATTTTCAGCATGTCGATTTCATTGCCGCCCGCCTTGAACTTGAAGCCCAGGTCTGCGTGGCAGACCTTGCAGCGGTAGCGAACGCGATGAAACCAGTGCGGAAAGACAACCGGCCGCATGCCGGCCTTGTCCGAATAATTGTTCATGACCACATCCCCATATTCAGCCTGGACGGTCATGCCGACCCCCAGCCAGGCACCGGCAATCACGGCGATGGCGATTACCAGTTTCATCAGTCGCTGCATCATGGCTCTCCTTGTTTTTGGATAGTTAATAGTCGCCAAACAGGCGGGTTATGCGGAACATAAGCAATTCCCGTTCCTTTTCATCCACCCGTGAAATCCGCAGGCTCAGGCTAAGCGTGGTGCGTCCGATCATGTAGTCAAAGCGGTTATCCCAGGATGCGGTTTCCTGTTCGCGTACAGCAGGTGTCAGTTCGCCGAGATTGCGTGTTTCGCTCTCGCTCAGGTTAAGCCGCAACTGGGAAATGAAGCGCAACCGGGGAATATTGAAGGCACGCTGATGCTGATAAACGAGATCGCCGCTGCCGGTGAAGCTTTCTGTCACCTGGCCGTCGTTGTCTTCCTGTTTTGTGGCTTGCAGCGTCAGATTGCCGGTAAGGCCTGATCGAGTTGACAACTGCTGATTGCGGGATATTTGCAGATTGGCCAGCTGGAAAGCCTGGGACTGGCCAGACAAGCTTCTTGAATCCGAAAGCGACAGGCGCATGATCGTCTGGGCCGCTCCTTCGGTATAAGACCAGCCCGTGCTGAAGCTGTGTCCGACGCGATGAATGGATTCGTTGACCGTATCGAAGTCCGACGACAGGTTTTGACTCAGATTGAAAGTCACATTCGAGCGTTCGCCCAGGCTATAGGTGCGATCGATGCCATGATTGGCCTGGACGGAAACATGCTGCCCGTTATCCGTTTCTCCGGTGCGGTTGCTGACCGAACCCGAGGTTGACCAGAGATATGTCCATTTCCCCATGGGTATGGGCGCGGGTTGATAGCTTGCCCCAAGCGTCTGGTTGGTGGTCAGTCCGCTGGAGGCGGAGCCTTCTGTCTGGGTGGCGTTGAAGTTTCCGAAAAAGCGGGTAGTCGGCGAATACATATAGTTCGCACCCAGATTGAGATTAATCGACTGAATATCCGTATCGGTTCCACTGGCTGCCGTGGAAAAACCAAACAGGCGCGCGCCTCCCGTCACCAGCCATTTATTCGCGGCATCGCGCCAGATGCCATGGCTGGATACCTGCAGAAAAGTGCTTTCTACCGGCGTGAGGCCGGAGCCGGTTTCAGTGAAGGTCAGGTTGGCCAGGTTTTCCAGTGAGAAGCGGCTTTGCGGTCTCCAGGTGTGCTGGGCCGACAGGCTCCGGTAGCTGTTGTCCAGCGAACCGTCCGCACTGCTGTTTTCTGTCCATCTGGCATCCGCCTGGAAGGTGTGGCTCTTGAACTGGGTGCTCATTTCAAGATTCAGCGCATCAAACTTATCGTCGCCCGTCGCATCGCGGCTTTGCGTGGTATGGTCGTAGCTGAAGTGGTAGCGGGTATTGCTCCTGAACGGGCTGTAGCTTTGCTTGAAGCCATAGCGGGTCGAGGTGAAATGCTCGCCAATGACAGTGCCGCTTTGACGGCTGTCGTTATGGTCGAAATAGGCTTCAAAGGGAAAGCGCGAAACGGGAAATAGATTCAGCCTGACATTGCCGGTCAGCACTTCGCCTTGCTGCTGGTTTTCCGAATCGACCGTATTGAAGGCAAGGCCCAGTCCGCCGCTGACCTGGGCCAGCCAGGGTGCCCAGACATAGGTACTGGCATTGATCTGTCCCATTACCAGCTGGCTGGAAACGCTGTCTTCTTCGGAAAATTCCTGGGTATAGTCGTAGCTCAGGCTTCCCCACCAGCGGATAGGGGGAATGACCAGCCGGCGTGCGGACTTTGCCGTCCCGCCGCCATCCGGGGTGGCGGTCGGTTGTGCCTGGACAGCGGGGTTATCCGCCCCGGCACTCTCCATGGAGGCCAGCAGCGCCGACACCAGCAGCATGATGATGCAGGCTCGGAATACTGGCTTTTGTGTTACCGGCTTCCGCCACACTGAACATTCCTGTCAATTATTATTTTTTCGCGGTGGCCGCCGGACTGGCGGCCGGCTTAAGCGGCAGGTACTGCGACTCATCAATTTTGACCGGGGTTTGCGCGCGCAGCCGCTCGATCAATCCCTTCCAGGCGCGTTCACTTTCCTCGCGTACCCACAGGCCCGAGGCACGCTCGCGTGCCTGTTCGAAGCTGACCAGCTTGGCGATTTTTCGCTCATCCAGCCGGATGATGGCAATACCTTCCAGCAGCCGGATCGCGTCACTGATTTCGCCCGGCTTGAGCTTGTCCACGGCATCCTGCGCGGGGGCGGGCATCATGCCGCGATGCACGTAGCCCATGTCGCCGCCTTTATCGGCGGATTCATCGCCCGAGCGCAGCCTGGCCATATCAGCAAAACTGGCCTTGCCCCGCAACTGCTTGACCATGGTATTGGCCTCCTTCATCGCGGCATCCCACACCGCGTTTGGCTGCGAGGGCGCCACCTTGAGCAGGATGAGCGAAATTTTTACCTGCTCGGGTTCGGTGAATTTTTCCGGATGACTGCTGTAGAACTTCTTCACCTGCTCGGTGGTTGGCGCATCTATCTTGCGCGTCTTCTCTTCAAGCTGCTTGACCAGACTGTCTTCTTCCAGCCGCTGGGTAAATTCCGGAATAATGCGCGCGCGCTCCTTCTGCCATTGCGGATTGCCCTGATAGCGCGCTTCATAACCATCGACAATTTGCTTGACCCATGCCGTATCCGGCTTCAGGCCGCGCTTTTTTGCTTCGGCCGACAACAGGATGTGATTCACCAGTTGATCGCCGACTTCCCTTTGCAGGGCGGCCACCTCGGCTTCCGGCGGCTTGCCGTGATAGAACTTTTGCGCAGTCGCCGTGGCGAATGCCTTGTCGTAGGCCTGCCGGGTGATGACCTCCTTGCCCACGGTGGCGAACACGGCCTGCTCGGCAGGGGCTTTCTTGGCATCCGCCATCGAAGGCAGGGCAACGCCCGCGCATATCAGCGCGGCGCTTAACTGGATGACACGGGAAAAGGCTTGCATGGTTTAACTCCTGTTCTTCCTGTGGAATGGTCCTGGGTGCATTAATCACGGCCGGGTTAATACCGGCCTGGTTATAACTGGCTATGCAAAGAAAAGGCCAGGCGCGAGGCCTGGCCCAAAGGAGGGAATACTATTTACGATTTTCGATTACTTGTCGTGGCAGGCGAGACACAGCGCGCTGCCAGCATTGGACGTGCGCAGGAAAGTCGGGTTGTTTCCGCCGACATTTTCGACATGTGGATCATGGCAGCTTGCGCATTCGACGAATGGGCGGAAGTTGCCACCAGACAGGTTATGATCCGTCGGCCCGCGGGTATAGAGCGCAAGATCGGTTTTCTGGCGTCCGGTGGTGCCCGTATCGACATACCAGACACGGGTGCTTCCTGCCAACGTATTAGCCGGCGCATTGAAGTCAGGATCAACCATGGTTCCGCTCGCGGCTCCACCTTGTGTGGCCGCGAAAAGTCCGCCGCCGCCATACTCGATGCCAACCGGGTGGTCATTTCTGAGGTCGGTGCCGATGTTCACAATGCTGGCCGTCGCGTAATTGAGCGAACCGACTGGGGAGGCGCCACTTGCCGGACCGGTCCAGGTGCCAGGCAGGGTAAAGCCCGCGGGGTTATAGTTGCCGGAACCGGGCGCGTTCAGCATTACGTTCATGGCCTGGGTACCGTCGTGGCAGGACAAACAGGCGATGGACACCGAGCCAACAGGTGCCGTGCCGCCATCCAGGGTGGATGTTCCCAGGCTGTCATACGTTGTGTAGGAGCCCGGCGCGGACAGTTTCCTGTTCCACAGGGGAACAGCGGCACTGGTATCCGAACCGTGCGGGGTATGGCAGAAGACACAAAGCTCCGCCGAGCCGCTGAAGGTGTTGGGACCCGTGCCCGTGCTACCGAGATTGTGTTTCGTATTGGCAATGCCAGCCATGGCGTCCGGCGCAATCATCGCACCCGACAGCAGGATGGCGCCCGCAGTCAACCCGCCCAGTGTGGCGCGCGTCAATTGCGTAAACCGCTTAAGCATGTTCATGGTTTCCTCCTCTTGAACAAACTAGTTGAACAAAAACCCCTTTAAACCAAAATGCTGCCGGGGAAGCAATGTTGCTTATGCGACATTCGTGCCAGGAGGTTTCCCCTTGGAACAACGCGGTTTTACTGGATGCCACCCCCTGAATATTCCCGAAAGTGGAAATTCAGGGTATGCCATTCCCGGGAATGAGAAGAATTGGACTGAAAATCCTGACGGATTGAATGAATTATTTTTTCGCTTCGGAGAGCGCTGTAAAACCCGCCTTGGCATCCAGCGCCGCCGGCCGGAATACATCCACTTTGCGATGATACTGATCCACCATGTAGACGCGCCCGTCCTCGTCCACGGCAATGCCCGAGGGCAGCATGAACTTGCCGGGTTCGTTGTTGGCGCTGCGGCCGCCGACATACAGCAGCAACTGGCCTTCCGCATTGAATATCTGGAAATTGCCGAATGCCGTATCCACGACATAGAGATTGCCTTCACGGTCCACATCCAGTTCCTTGGGCCTGGAGAACTGGCCGGTCTGCTGTCCTACCTCACCAAACGAGCGGATGAATTTCCCGTCCGGTTCAAACACCTGCACGCGGAAATTACCGCCATCGACGACATACAGCTTGCCATTGGGGGCGAGTACGACATCACGCGGAAGATTGAATTCGCCTGGCGCGCTGCCGCGTTTGCCGATATCCATCAAGTGCTGGCCGGACTTGCCATCGAAAACCCGCACACGGTGATTGGTGCTGCTGACACCGCCGGTCTCGACCACATACACGCGGCTTCCTGCCGGGTCAACGGCAATGCCGGAGGGCCGGTCATTGAGATGCCCCTCGCCTATGCTGCGCAGGTATTTTCCGGCCGCGTCGTAAACCATGACTTTTTTCAGGGTTCCATCCGCCACATACAGATTGCCGGCGGCATCCAGATCCAGCCCCAGCGGCAGGGCCAGATTGCCTGGTTCATTGTCGCCTATCACCTTGAAGAGTTTGCCGGGGATATCAAACACCAGGATTTCCTTGCGCACCGTATCGCTGACGTACAGCTTGCCTTTTTTTACTGCCAGGCCATAGGGCTTGCCCATGCCCTCTCCGCTGCGGGCTTCACCAGTCATCATGCGGCGCAGGCCCGCGCCTTTTTCCTCTTCGACGATGTCGGCGCTGGACATGATGGTGCGCTCGTAATAAAAACGCGGCTCTTCGGGTGGATACGCTATGACGACATCGCGTTTGACCGGCGCCTCGGGCTCCAGCGCGCAGCCGGAGAGCACGGCCAGTATCGCCAGGGCAGCATGCGTCATGACGCGAGTGATCCGGATTCCGCTATGGCTCATTTCCATTTCTCCTTTGCTATCCAATACCATGTGCTGTTATAACGCAGGCAATATATATACCAATGGCATTGTTTTTGCTGCCAAGAAAATTGATATCCATCAATTCCGGAGCATTTCACATGAAATTGCCATCATGTCTGGTTCCTGTTCTGTTGCTGGCGTGCGCGCCTGTGCTGGCGGCGAATGATAAGACGCAGGGCCGTCACGAACCGGCCGCGACCTATCACAATTACTGCTCCGTGTGCCACGGCGACCGCGGCGATGGCAAGAGCCGCGCGCAGAAATCTCTCAATCCGCCACCCGCCGATTTCACCAATCATCAGCTCGCTTCGCGGCTGACACGTGACTACATGATCGCCATCGTCGCCAACGGCAAGCCGGGCACGGCCATGGCTGGCTGGGCTTCCCAGCTCTCGCAAAAGGACATCGAAGGCGTGGTGGATTATGTGCGCGGCACCTTCATGCCAGCCACCGCGACCAAGGGGCCGAATCGCGGACGGGACATCTATGCCCGCACCTGCTCGGTCTGCCATGGCGACAAGGGCAATGGGGCCTCCTGGGCCGCGGCCAACATGCAAAAGCCGCCCATCGATTTCACTTCACCCAGGGCCAGCGCGGAGCTCACGCGCGAACGCATGATCGCCTCGGTCAGTCATGGACGGCCCGATACGGCAATGCCGGGTTTTGCCACACAGCTTTCTAAAGCCGACATCGAAACCGTGGTAGATTATGTTCGCGCCACCTTCATGCGCGACGCGCCCATCCCCGGAATTTCAGGCACCTATGCCCACGGTACGCCCGGCGGCGGAAAGGATTCTTCACAGCCATCCGTCCAGATCAATATCGACATGTCCGCGCCCATGCCGGATGGCCTGAAAGGCCGAGCGGCGCGTGGCGAGGCGTTTTATCTGGCCAATTGCGCCACCTGTCATGGCAATACCGGTGACGGCCGCGGACCGCGCGCCTATTTCATCAATCCCAAACCGCGCAATTTCCTGCATGCCGCCTCGCGCGCCGCGTTCAACCGGCCGGCGCTCTTCCAGGCCGTGGCCAAGGGCAAGATTGGTACCGAAATGCCGGCCTGGAACAAGGTGCTTGATCCGCAGCAGATTGCGGATGTTTCCGAATTTGTCTTTCAGCGCTTCATTCGTGAGGAAAAATCCGCCCGCGCCGGCAAGAGCGGTTCATGAAGTGGGTTTTTCTGACCGCGCTGCTCTGGATGCAGGCGGCCTGGGCAATTGATCGCCATGAAGCGGGCCGTAAAATCTACAACTTCCGCTGCTATTTCTGTCACGGTTATTCAGGCGACGCGAAAACGCTGGCCGCCACCTATCTGAGCCCGGCCCCGCGCGATTTCACTTCGCCAGCCACACGCTCGCTTGACCGGAAAAGACTGATCGCATCCATTCGCAATGGCCGTCCCGGCACAGCCATGGCGGGGTTCGAGAAAATACTGAAGCCCGCCGAAATCGAACTCGTGGCGGAGTTTGTGCAAAAAGAGTTTATCACCGACCGCGCGCCCAATACGCGCTATCACACCCCTGAAAATGGCTGGCCCGGGCACGAGCGTTATGTGGCCGCATATCCGTTCGCCAAAGGCGAAATTATGCTCGATACCCCGGTTGAAAAGCTTACGGCAGCGCAGAAATCAGGCCGCCGCCTGTACCTTGCTTCGTGCGTGAGCTGCCATGACCGCGCAAAGGTCAACAGCGAGGGGCCAGTATGGGAAGGCCGCCCGCTCTCCTATCCGCGCAATCAGTATTCCCACCAGACGCCGCCCAAAGTGGACGCCATTGCCAGCGCCAGCCCCTATGCCCTGCATGACCGTCCGCCGAAAATCGCCGGGCTGACAAAAGAAGAAATACGCGGCGAAAAGATCTACCAGGCCAATTGTGCGTTCTGCCACGCGGCCGATGGCACCGGCCGCAACTGGATCGGCAGTTTTCTCGAGCCGCATCCGCGCGATCTGACCGGCCCCGCCATGGATACCATGACCCGATCGCGCCTGCGCAATGTGATACGCAACGGCTTGACCGGCACCTCCATGCCAGCCTGGAAATCCGTGCTGAGCGAAAGCGAAATCCAGGCGTTGATCACCTACATTTCCCGGGCATTCCATCCCGTCAAGGAATAAGCGTGCGCGCGAACACACTGCTTGCGCTGGTTGCACTCGGGCTGATTCTGGTCTCGTGCGCGCCCGCGCCGCCGGTCAAGGAAAAAAAGTCCGTCCAGTTGCTTTGGCCGCCCCCGCCCGAGTTGCCCCGCTATGCCTGGGAAGCCAGCCTGATATCCCCGGCCAGCGTCATGGTGGAAACGGAACAGGCCCGCCTCAGGCGGGTCATGACCGGCGAATCCATTCCCGCCGAACCGATCCTGGAAAAGCCCGCCGGGATCGCCGCCTCGCAGGGGCTGGTTTATGTCGCCGATACGGTCAAGCGGCGCATCGTGGTGTTCGACATCGCCCGCCGTAAAGTCTTTGAAATGGGTCTGCGATCGCCGGGCAATCTGCTCAAGCCACTGTCCCTCGCCGTGGATGAAAAAGGCCTGGTATATGCCGTGGATGCCAACCGCAGGGAGGTTGTGGTCTATGACCATCTGGGCTTGTATCAACGCACTATCGGCAACCCGGCTCAACTCGAATATCCGGTTGGCATCGCGGTCAGTCCGGACGGAAAACGCATTTATGTCGTGGACCGCGCTAACAATGAAAGCCTTAACCATCGTGTCCAGGTGTTTGATGAAACTGGACAGCTCGTTAAAACCATCGGCAAGCGTGGAGGCCAGCCTGGCGAATTCAATGTCCCGGTGCAGGCTGCCCTGGGGCCGGACGGCACGCTCCATGTGCTGGATGCGGGGAATTTCCGTGTACAGGCATTCAGTCCCGCGGGCGAATATCTGCGTGAATTCGGTTCGGTCGGCAACGGCCTGGGGCAGTTTGCCCGGCCGCGCGGTCTGGCCATCGATCGCGACGGCAATATCTACGTGACAGACGCCTCATTTGCCAATGTCCAGGTGTTCGATTCGCAAGGCCAGTTACTGTTGCCCATGGGCACGCATGGCATCGAAGGCGGCCCTGGCAAGTTTGCCTTGCCTTCGGGAATCGCAATCGACGAATCTGGTCGAGTGTTTGTAGCTGATCAATATCTGCGAAAAGTTGAAGTGCTGCGCCGCCTGTCTGAAAGCGAAGCCAGAGAATTCATTCAATAAGCACTTCTCAGCGTTTTCTCATTTTTGAAATTCCTTTTTCTGAGAATTTATCCATTCCGGACAAATCATTTTCCATTTACAAACAACCAAGGCCTATGTGCCATGCGCCAAGTCGTTCCATACAAGCGTAAAAATCCTCCGGGAATGTTTCTTGCAGTACAAGTGCCATCAAAGACAGGAATTGACTTGAGGGAGGATGTTGATGGCCGATTTTGCGACCCGGTTGAAATTGTGTTTGATCTTCTTAACGGGATGCTTACTCAATCCAACACATGCGGCCGAATATCCCACCAACTTCACCAATCAGGGCAGCATCATCAACACGCGCCACAATATGACCCAGAACACGACGCCAGTCAGTGGCGCCATGATTACCTCTCGCAACAATTACGGCGAGGTCTGCGTCTACTGCCATACACCGCACGGCGCCAACGACACGCCCCAGGTACAGAAAATCCCCTTGTGGAACCGTACCTACATCAGCAATACCTACCAGACTTACGATCAGCTAGGCACTTCCACCCTGAGCCAGCCCGTCACCCAGCCTGGCGCAAACTCCCTTGCGTGCCTCTCCTGTCATGACGGCACGGTGGCCATCGACTCGATCATCAACATGCCAGGCTCTGGCCGTTACAGCGTAACCGCCAAGACTGCCCACGATGAAAGCCATCTGGACAACAACTGGGCGAACAATGCGGTTTATCCCGGCACGACCCGTTCGCCCAACCATCATGCCATCGGACCGACCTCTCCAGGTGGCGGCGTGGGCTGCATGGCCTGTCATTCGGGGCCAGGCGGCATCGAGGTCGGCACGGATTTCAGCGCCTTCTACATCGGCACCGATCTTCGCAATGATCATCCGGTCGGAATCCTTTATCCCACCACAACAGGGCCCGGCACGGATTTCAACGCCACCACCGGCACCAGGGGCAGCCTGAAGTTTTTTGACACCAACGGCAATAGCCGCGCCGATACGAAAGAAGTGCGCCTTTACGATACCGGCGATGGCTACGAAGTCGAATGCGCCTCCTGCCATGATCCGCATGGCGTTCCTTCCGGCGCGCCGGGTTCCACATTCAATCCAGCTTTCCTGCGCGTGGCCAATGCCGGCAGCACGCTTTGCCTGACCTGCCATATCAAATAAGCACCGCCTTCATGGCGGTGTGATTCAAGTCACAGATCGACGTGATCCAAACCGGTACAGTTCGTCTTCACTGGATGAAGAACTGTCTGTGTTTGTCCTTTAGCCAATTGACCTCTTCCACTTTAGGAGAAAACCAACATGAGTATTTTACGCATTGCCCTTCCCGTGATTGTGGCCGCTTCCATGCTGATATCAGCCTGCGGCACCATGCAGCCCAAGGAAAAGAGCCTGTACGAGCGTTTGGGCGGCAAGGAAGCCATTGTTGCCGTGGTCGATGACTTCGTTGGCAATGTGGTTGCGGACGACCGCATCAACAAGCGCTTTGCCAACAGCAATCCCGTTCGTGTGAAATCGCAAATGGTGGATTTCATCTGCCAGGGCACGGGCGGCCCCTGCAAGTACACCGGACGCGACATGAAAACCGGCCACACCGGCATGAACATCACCGAAGCCGAATTCAACGCGCTGGTGGAAGACCTGATCAAGACACTTGACAAGTTCAAGGTTCCCGCCAAAGAGAAAAACGACCTTCTGGCCCTGCTGGGTTCCATGAAGAGCGACATCATCAACCGGTGATCATCATGTGCATCGCTGTTGCCCCACCCCCCAAAAAGTCAGGAGAAAATGGCGGCCTGCTCAAAAAAGCCGGTATTGCCCTGCTCTGGCCCCTGCGTGCAATGAAGCCGCTTGTGGCCTGGGCCAGAGTTGACAACACCGACAGCAATGTCTGCGGCACGACCTGCCGCAGGTCATGCCGGACTCTGCGCTGACCAATCCGATCCCACCTTGCCTTTAATCGCCAATGCGCGGTTGAAGGCATTTTTCTAGAATGAAGAAGCATGACATGGATGACCAGGCGAATTTTGAGTACCTGCAATCAGCCATCATGGTATTGCTGTGCGGATTGCCGGATGATTGCGAATTGCGTTTTTACTGGAAGGATGGCTGCCCGCATTTTTCCTTGCATCAACCTGGCAACGAAGCACAAGACTTTGCCCTGGTCAGACAGACCGGCGATTATATGAACTGACCATGGTGCCAATTCAGTCGGCAGTCACGCCCCATAGCTCCCCTTTCTGCTGCGGCACGCCATGGCATCGGTCGCAGGCAAAATAAGTAATGAAAGCCACGCGATCATGGCAGACGCCGCAGTACTTGCCTCGGAAAATGTCGTTCATGGTGATCGAGGCTACCCCAGACTTTTTCTCGAACAGGGCGGGATGGCAATTTGAGCAGGCCAGCCATTCGGTATGGGATTTGTGCGGAAATCGCACGAAAGGCATCGCGCGTGTGTTTTTCATGATGATGTCCAGATCCAGGATTTCCATCTTCTCGTCTCCCTTCAGGGACTGGCGAGGTTGAATCTGACCAGTCCGCAGCACATGCATCCAGTCCACCTGACCACGAACATCCATGGGCAGCCCGGCCATGGATTCCATTGGCCGTTGTAACTGGTCATATCCAGGATTGGCGGGATCGTAGAATTCATCCAGCTTGAATTGCCACTTTCTGGCAAGTGGCGGTTCGACTTTCACTGGTTTCGTCTCTTGAGCCACAGGTTTATCCACCGCATGAAACCCGCCTGGGAATTTGTTATCCGCAGAGAATCCTTTGGTGCCGAAAACTGTGATCGCACCCAGCGCAACAGCAGCAACAAGAAACCTGACATTACGGACAAGCGAGCCGGTAGTTGGATCACTGAATTTGTTTAAAAAACCCTTCATTTCAACAGCCCGCAATCAGAAACAATCCCGGATGTGCAAATTCCATTCCAGACGCGGGATACATTGCGCGCCCCAACCGCGCCAGCACTTTCATTTAACTTGATGAGCCGAGAATGTATGAATCTGCGGATTCAACCACATTGCATTTCATGGTTGCAGTAGGTGTTGCCGCGGGTCTCAATATGAGTGTGATTCATCGTTACGCCTCCAAAGTCTTGATGGAACACTTCGGTGTAACGATCCGCTTCAATACAACACTTGAATTGCCACATTTCCTGGTAATTCAAGAAGGTAACGAAGCATCTGGCGGAGAGGGGGGGATTCGAACCCCCGATACAGGAGAACCTGTATGCCGGATT
>CAZVBY010000003.1:0-39145 GCA_964625895.1 uncultured Thiobacillus sp. | reverse complement strand
GCCTGTGAGCTTCAATGAAGAAGCTCAATCTGTCCGTGGAAACGGGGCAAGTCCAAGCAGACAGAGAAGGTTGAGAAAAAAGTCTGCTAAGGCCGATTTGCAGCCATTCGATCCCGGCGTATTTTGGTACGTATGAGCATTTCCCTCAGATCGTCGTATACCCCACCTCATACACCCCGCCGATCACCATGCACTCGTCTTCGCCCTTGAGCAGTCCCGGCAGCCGCAGGCGATAGAAGAACACTTTGGGCAAGGGCACGCGCACCTGCATGATGGTGTCGCCGAATTCATCCGCGCGCTCGCGCACGGTGGTGAACGAGGACAGGTTGTTCAGCAGCACGCTGCGCTGTCCGTCTTTTCCTTCCCGCAGAACCTCGTGTTCGCCGGCACGGTTCACGCCCCGGTACAGGGTGAAGTGCGTCTCGCCCGGGTGCTGTCTTGCCATTTCGTACTGGCACCAGGTGTAGAGCAGGTCGAGCTGCGCTTCCAGCGCATTGGTTCCGTATAGGCCCGCGCTGCGCATTTCCAGAAAATGGCGGTAGGTCTCGCCCGAGAAATCGCGGATCGGCCCGCCGTGGTAGCGGGTCAGCAGGCCGAAGCGGGACTCCACCCAGCCCTTCAGCACCGCGCCTTCCAATCCGTCGCTGTCGAAGGCCCAGCCGCGCAGCATGCGCAGATAGCTGGCCTTGGCGCGGGCGCGAGCCGAAGTGGCGGAATACCCGGATTCTTCGGGATGGTCGAGGTTGAACGCCGCGGCCATGTGGCCCTGGAACAGCAACCCCCGCGTCTGCGGATCGGCTTCTTCATCCAGACGCCGGAACAGCGCCTTGTGCAACTCCGCCACGCCGTCCAGCGCCAGCGGAACGGGATGGCGCTGATAGCTCAGGCCGCCAAGGATGTCCGCAGGCAGGTTGCAGCGGTTGATGGGCAGGCGGGCGGTGCGCGGCAGCGTGAGTTTGTCGCGTTCGCCGGTTTTTGTTGTGGCCACCCCTACAAAGTCCGGGCCATTGTCGGTTCCGGCACGCCCGGCAAGCCCTTCTTTCCTGGGGTAATTCTCTTTCATATCAGTTGGTTAGGTGTCTGGTACAACTTTGGCACGCAGATTGCGACAAGGAAGGTGCGAGCGGATTACTCATTCGCATCCCTATGTAACGTGTCAAAGGAGAGATCAAGATGGCTTTGCGTCAATGTGCGATTTACGGCAAGGGCGGTATCGGCAAGTCTACTACCACCCAGAACTTGGTGGCGGGCCTGGCCGAGGCCGGCAAGAAAGTGATGATTGTGGGCTGCGATCCCAAGGCGGACTCCACCCGCCTGATCCTGCACGCCAAAGCCCAGAACTCCATCATGCAGATGGCGGCGGATGCCGGTTCCGTGGAAGACCTGGAACTGGAAGACGTCCTCAAGGTGGGTTACCGCGACATCAAGTGCGTGGAATCCGGCGGCCCCGAGCCGGGCGTCGGCTGCGCCGGCCGCGGCGTCATCACCGCCATCAACTTCCTGGAAGAAGAGGGCGCCTATGAAGAAGACCTCGATTTCGTGTTCTACGACGTGCTGGGCGACGTGGTGTGCGGCGGTTTCGCCATGCCTATCCGCGAGAACAAGGCGCAGGAAATCTACATCGTCTGCTCCGGCGAGATGATGGCCATGTACGCCGCCAACAACATCGCCAAGGGCATCGTGAAATACGCCAACTCCGGCGGCGTGCGCCTGGCAGGCCTGATTTGTAATTCCCGCAACACCGCTCGCGAAGATGAGCTGATCATGGAACTGGCCCGCCAGCTCGGCACCACCATGATCCACTTCGTGCCCCGCGACAACGTGGTGCAGCGCGCCGAGATTCGCCGCATGACCGTGATCGAGTACGAGCCGACCGCCAAGCAGGCTGACGAGTACCGTTCCCTGGCCAACAAGATCATCGAGAACAAGAACTTCGTGATTCCCACCCCGATCACCATGGACGAGCTGGAAGCCCTGCTGATGGAATTCGGCGTTCTTGAAGAAGAAGACGAGTCCATCATCGGCAAGACTGCCGCCGAGGAAGGTGCGTCGGTTGCTGCGTAATACCCGATGCCATTCCGGCGTGTGCCGGAATGGCGAACCCAACCTGTCATAGGCTGTCCGCAGATTGGCGGCGGCGTGAAAGGAGAAACAAATGTCAACACTGACACGTGAAGAGACCGAAGCCCTCATTGCCGAGGTGCTGGAAGTCTATCCAGAGAAAGCCAAGAAGGACCGCGCCAAGCATCTGGCGGTCAACGATCAAAGCATCGAGAAGTCCAAGCAGTGCATCACCTCCAACCGCAAGTCGCTGCCCGGCGTGATGACCATCCGCGGTTGCGCCTATGCTGGTTCGCGCGGCGTGGTGTGGGGCCCGATCAAGGACATGATCCACATTTCCCACGGCCCGGTCGGCTGCGGACAATATTCCCGCGCCGGCCGCCGCAACTACTACGTCGGCACCACCGGCGTGAACACCTTCGCCGAAATGAACTTCACCTCCGATTTCCAGGAGAAGGACATCGTCTTCGGCGGCGACAAGAAGCTGGCGAAAATCATCGACGAGATCGAAGGCCTGTTCCCGCTCTCCAAGGGCATCTCGGTGCAGTCCGAGTGCCCCATCGGTTTGATCGGAGATGACATCGAAGCCGTGTCCAAGAAGGGTACCGCCACCATCAACAAGCCCGTAGTGCCGGTGCGCTGCGAAGGCTTCCGCGGCGTGTCCCAATCCCTCGGCCACCACATCGCCAACGACGCGATCCGTGACTGGGTGCTGGACAAGCGCGACAACAAGCCGTTCGAGTCCACCCCCTACGACGTCTCCATCATCGGTGACTACAACATCGGCGGCGATGCCTGGTCTTCCCGCATCCTGCTGGAGGAAATGGGCCTGCGCGTGATTGCCCAGTGGTCCGGCGACGGCACCCTGGCGGAAATGGAAAACACGCCCAAGGCCAAGCTCAACCTGCTGCATTGCTACCGCTCGATGAACTACATCAGCCGGCACATGGAAGAAAAGTACGGCATCCCCTGGATGGAGTACAACTTCTTCGGCCCGACCAAGATTGCCGAAAGCCTGCGCAAGATTGCCGCGTTCTTCGACGACAGCATCAAGGCCAAGGCGGAAGAGGTCATCGCCAAGTACCAGCCCCTGGTCGATGCGGTCATTGCCAAATACCAGCCGCGCCTGAAAGGCAAGCGGGTCATGCTGTACGTGGGCGGTTTGCGCCCCCGTCATGTCATCGGCTCGTATGAAGACCTGGGCATGGAAGTGGTCGGCACCGGTTACGAGTTTGCCCACGGCGACGACTACGACCGCACCATCAAGGAAATGGGCAATGCCACATTGCTGTACGACGACGTCACCGGCTTTGAGTTCGAAGAGTTCGTGAAGCGCGTCAAGCCCGACCTGATCGGTTCCGGCATCAAGGAGAAGTACATCTTCCAGAAGATGGGCATCCCCTTCCGCCAGATGCACTCCTGGGACTACTCCGGCCCATACCACGGCTACGACGGCTTCGCCATCTTTGCCCGGGACATGGACATGACCCTGAACAACCCGTGCTGGAGCAAGCTGACGCCGCCATGGCTGAAGCCGGCCGAAAGCGAGGAAGTTCAACAGCAGGCCGCGTAATACCGAAATGGGCGGCGGCTCCCCGCCGCCTGATTGATCAACCTAGCGCCCGTGTCCGCAGATTGGCGGCTCGGGCCAGGAGATGAAGATGCAAGTCGCAGACAAGATCGTGCCCTCGTATCCGCTGTTCCGTCAGCCGGAGTACAAGGAGTCCCTCACCAACAAGCAGGAGATGTTCGAAGAGAAGGTCCCGGCGGACAAGATCAACGAGATCTTCCAGTGGACCACTACTACCGAATATCAGGAACTGAATTTCAAGCGTGAAGCTCTGACCGTCAACCCGGCCAAGGCCTGCCAGCCGCTGGGCGCCGTGCTGTGCGCGCTCGGATTTGAAAAGACCCTGCCCTACGTGCACGGTTCGCAGGGTTGCGTGGCCTACTTCCGCACCTACTTCAACCGCCACTTCAAGGAACCCATCTCCTGCGTGTCCGATTCCATGACGGAAGATGCAGCTGTGTTCGGTGGCCAGAAGAACATGTTTGACGGCCTGGAAAACGCCAAGGCCCTGTACAAGCCGGACATGATCGCGGTCAGCACCACCTGCATGGCCGAGGTCATCGGCGACGACCTCAACGCGTTCATCAACAACGCCAAGAAGGAAGGGCACATCGCCCAGGAATTCCCGACGCCTTTCGCACACACCCCCAGCTTTGTCGGCAGCCACGTCACCGGCTGGGACAACATGTTCGAAGGCATCATCCGCTATTTCACCCTCAACACCATGCAGGGCAAGGAAGCCGGCAGCAACGGCAAGATCAACATCGTGCCGGGCTTCGAAACCTACCTGGGCAACTACCGGGTGATCAAGCGCATGCTTTCCGAAATGGGCGTGGACTACACTTTCCTGTCCGATCCCACCGAGATCCTCGATACACCGGCCGATGGCCAGTTCCGCATGTATGCCGGCGGTACCACCCAGGACCAGGTGAAGGACGCCCCCAATGCGAAAACCACTTTCCTGCTGCAACCCATGCAGCTGGAAAAGACCAAGAAGTTTGTCGACACGACCTGGCAGCATGAAGTGCCCAAGCTCAACATCCCCATGGGCCTGGAGTGGACCGACGAGTGGCTGATGAAGGTTGCCGAAGTCACCGGCAAGCCCATCCCCGAATCGCTGGCCAAGGAGCGCGGACGTCTGGTGGACATGATGACCGACAGCCACACCTGGCTGCACGGCAAGAAATGCGCCCTGTACGGCGACCCGGATTTTGTCATGGGCATGACCCAGTATCTGCTGGAACTGGGCGCCGAGCCGATCCATATCCTCTGCCACAACGGCAGCAAGAAGTGGGACAAGGCCATGAAGAAACTCCTGGAGTCGTCACCTTACGGGGTGAACTGCAAGACCTACCCCGGCGCCGACCTGTGGCACCTGCGCAGCCTGTGCTTTACCGACAAGCCGGATTTCCTCATCGGCAACAGCTACGGCAAGTACATCCAGCGCGACACCGTGCACAAGGGCAGGGAATTCGAAGTGCCGCTGATCCGGCTGGGCTTTCCCATCTTCGACCGCCACCACCTGCACCGTCAGACCACCCTGGGCTACGAGGGCGCCATGCAGATACTCACCACCCTGGTGAACGCGGTGCTGGAGCGGCTGGACGACAACACCCGCGGCATGGGGACGACGGACTACAACTACGATCTCATTCGTTAAGTCAGGGGCCAGGAGTCAGGGATCAGGGATCTGGGAACGCGATGCACACGTTTCCCTGAATCCTGAATCCCGACCCCTGATCCCTGCAATTCCAAAGGAATTGCCCATGGCCAACATCATGATCCGGCGCAGCGACAAGGGTGAATATGTGTTCTACCTGCCGAAGCGCGATCTCGAGGACACCATCGTCTCGATGGAGTTCGATACGCCCGAGAAATGGGGTGGCGAGATCAAGCTGAATAACGGCGGCTTGTATTACATCGAGCCCCAGACCGCGCCCGAACGACTGCCCTACTCGCTGCGCGCGAAACGTCTCGACGCGGCGGAATGAACTGAAAGGAAATCCATCATGGCACTGAAAATCGTAGCCGACCTGTGCACCTCCTGCGGGGATTGCGAACCCGAATGCCCCACGGAGTCAATCAAGCCCAAAAAGGGCGTGTATGTCATCAACGCGGACACCTGTACCGAATGCGAAGGGGATTACGACAAGCCCCAATGCGTGAAGCTGTGCCCCATTGACAACTGTATTGTGCCGCTGGCTGCCTGACGGCAGACGCAAGGCAAAAGACGCAAGATGCAAGGATGAACCCTCTTGTGTCTTGAGCCTTGTATCTTGAATCCTGAATCTGGAGTCATGAAATGACGACGATCACCAAAGGCGCGGCACTGCGCATCGCACTGGCTGCCAAGGCGCTGGAAGAAACAGACCCGCGCGCCTTTACCATCAAGCTGGCGGAAAGCCTGGGCCTGCCGGTGACCGAGGACAAGCTGGCCGCGGTGACGGTGGCCGATCTGAAATTGATACTGAGTGGAGAGGAAACCGTCGAGCCCGATCAGGACATGGCTTCCATCAAGCTGGCCGTGCGCTACCTGTGGGGCGAATCGGATGACGACAGCGACGTACCCCGGCCAGAAACTTATGCCGAGGGCGAACTGGCCGACAGCCTGCGCGTGGCGGTGGCCTCCAACAGCGGCGAAAACCTCGACGGCCATTTCGGTTCCGCGCCACGCTTTCTCGTCTACCAGGTAGGCAAGGCCGCGATGAAACTCATCGACGTGCGGCCCACGCTAATTGCCGACGAAGCCGAAGACAAGAACGTCGCCCGATCCGAACTCATCAACGACTGCCAGATCGTCTACGTGCAGTCCATCGGCGGACCGGCGGCGGCCAAGGTGGTGCGTGCCGGCGTGCATCCGGTGAAGATTCCTGCGGCAGGCCCCGCGCGCGACACGCTCGTGCGCCTGCAGGCCGTGCTGGATGCGCCGCCGCCATGGCTCGCCCGCATCATGGGCGTGGAAGCCAAGTCGCTGAGCCAGTTTGCAGTCGAGGAAGAAGAGGCCTGAACATGGCCACTGCAATCGACGCCAGCGTACTGGATGCGGTATCCCGCCGTGCCGGCGAACTGATGCTCGGCGAGGCCGGCGTCGCCCACCTGCGCCGTGAATGGCCCGGCATTCACTTCACGCTTTGCAGCGATGACGATGTGCCCGCACGGCTGAATCCCGTCCGCGAGGGCGACGGCTTCAAGCTCTATCTGGTCAGCAATCTGTCGCACTGCGTTTCCTTCACCAATCAGCTGGAAGCCGCCAGCGGCATCGTGCTGGCCACAGCCGAGGCGGACTGAATTACACTACTGCCACCTTGCAGGATGGAAGCATGAACGCCCGTAGCATTCTCGCCGCGACCCTTGTTTTTTTCTGTACGCTGCTCCCGGCACATGCGGAACAGGTGCAGGTCGCCGTCGCCCTGATGAAATACCTGAAGGAAAGCAAAGCCAAGGCTATCATCCGGGGCTATGGATACAACTGACACGTTTGCCCCGTGCTGAGCCCCACCGACTGGAGCGCCATACGGCTGACACTTGAGCTGGCCAGCGTCACCACGGCGCTGCCGCTGGTGCTGCCGCCCACCGTCATTGGTTTCTATCTGCTGGTGGCGATGGGACCCAGCGGGCCGGTCGGACAGTTCACCCAGTCGCTGGGGCTGGGTGAAGCCTGATGGGACAAGAGATGGTGCAATGCGCTACGCTTATCGCACCCTACACTATCCCCTCATATCTTACTTCCACTATCTCCAACTCGCGTTTGCCTGCCGGCGTCATCAGATTAACGACATCGCCCTCGCGGGCTTTCAGCAGCGCGCGGGCCATGGGCGACACCCAGGAGATGCGGTTTCGGGAAGGCTCGGCTTCGTCAATACCGACGATGGTGTAGGTGGCTTCCGCGCCCAGATCGTCTTCCACGGTGACGGTGGCGCCAAAGAACACCTGTTCGGTTTCCTCGCGGGTGACGGGGTTGACGATTTCGGCGTTGTCAAGCCGCCTGGTGAGGTAGCGGATGCGGCGGTCGATTTCGCGCAGGCGTTTCTTGCCGTAGATATAGTCGCCGTTTTCCGAGCGGTCGCCGTTGCTTGCGGCCCAGGCGATGATTTCCACCAGCTTTGGCCGCTCGATTTTCCAGAGCTGTTCGAACTCGGCTTTCATGCGTGCATGGCCGGAAGGCGTCATGTAGTTCTTGATGCCGGCCGGCAGGGCATTGGCGCCTTCATCCTCGTCGTCTTCCGGGGCGTTGTCATTTTCTTTGGTGAAAGCCTTGCTCATTACCAGAAGAATCCAAATAGCAGGCTGGCTGCCAGTGACAGGATCAGGCTGCTGGTAAAGGGGAAGTAAAATTGCCGCCCCTGCCGGGTGAATGTCGTATCGCCCGGCAGGCGGCCCAGGCCGAGGCGCGACAATACCGGCCACAGCAGGCCGGTGACGAGCAGAAAAAACGCCAGGGTAATGAGATACTTGAGCATGTTTGCAATTTTATAGAATTCGCGCATGAATGAGCCATCAACCTCAGTTCCGCCGCAGTTCGAACGCACGCAGATTCTTCTCGGCGATGCGGGGCTGGAATGCCTTGCGTCGAAACACGTCGTCGTGGCTGGCCTGGGCGGTGTGGGTTCCTATTGCGCCGAGGCGCTGGCACGGGCGGGAATAGGCCGGCTGACCATCATCGATCACGACGTGGTGGCTGCCTCCAACATCAACCGCCAGCTGCCTGCGCTGCTGTCCACGGTGGATCAACCCAAGGTCGAACTGATGGCGGCGCGTATCCGCGACATCAACCCCGCTTGCAGCTTGCGCATCCAGCGCGAATTCATCGTGCCGGAAAGCGTGGCCAGCCAGATTCCGGCGGATGCGGATTACGTCATCGACTGCATCGATTCGCTCAACTGCAAGACAGCACTGGTGGAACACTGCGTGAAAATCGGCATACCGGTAGCGTCGAGCATGGGCGCGGGAAACCGGCTCGATCCTTCCAGAATCAAATTGGCAGATATCTCGAAAACATACGGCTGCCCGCTGGCGGCAATGATGCGCAAGCGCCTGAAACGGCGTGGAATCACTAAGGGAGTGTTGACGGTCTTTACTGATGAGCCGCCGCGTCCGCCTCGTCCGCCGGAGCCCGTGTCCGGCCGCGGGCGTCCTCGCGCGGTGAATGGCACCATCAGCTACATGCCGCCGCTGTTTGGCTTGATGCTGGCAGGCGAGGTGATCAGGAGGCTGTTGGCAACGTGCTGATTATTTCAATTGCTTGCGTAGAAACTGGTCGATGATCCGTAGTCGAGTCAGTGGGTCATTCATTTCCAACAGATCCTGGCGAATGGCGAGCTTGAATGGCAGGATTTCCGCAAGCCGGTAGCCAACCCAGACGGCGTCGTCAAAATGCGTTTCGATGAGTTGCATGGATTGATCAGCCTGAATGTGCCTGAGCACCTCCACGCACAGACGCAATTCTTCCGGTATCGGGCAGGCATGTTCGGCAGTGACAGGCTGCACGGCAGCGATCAGCAGACCGTTGGCTTGCGCTGACCAACTGCGTGCGATGTAGCGCGCCAAACCTTCCACCTTGATATGGAAAATGCCGGTTTGCGGCATGTCCCATTCGACGATGCGTACCTCCGTGCCGATTTCGTAGGGTGTGGCCGGTTCGCCGACTTCGTGACCATGACGGATTCCGCACAGGCCGAAGGTGGCTTCCTTCGACAGGCAGTGTTTGATGAGTTCGAGATAACGCTGCTCAAAAATTTTCAGCGGCAGCAATCCGCCGGGGAAAAGTACCGTGGAAAGCGGGAATAGCGGCAGTTCGCGCGGCAGGTCCGGGAGCATAGGGCCTATCGACTTTCACCCCAGCGAGGAATCAGTTGATGTGGCACGGCAAGTTGGTCAAGGATGCGCGCGACGATGAAATCGACCAAATCCTGGATGTGCTGCGGTTGATGATAAAAGCCCGGGTTGGCGGGCAGAATGACGGCGCCGAGCCGCGCCAGTTTCAGCATGTTTTCCAGATGCAGCGCGGAAAAGGGCGTTTCGCGCGGCACCAGAATGAGCTTGCGGTTTTCCTTGATCGCGACATCCGCCGCGCGTTCGATGAGGTTGTCGGAAAGGCCTTGCGCGATGGCGGCCAGCGTGCCCATCGAGCAGGGGCAGACAACCATCGCGTCACCCGCCCCGCTGCCGGAGGCCATCGGCGCGAACCAGTCCTCGCGGCCAAAGGCTCGCAAAAGGCCACGGCTGGCAGGGTAGCGGTCGTGCAGCCAGCTTTCCAGTTCCGCTGCGCGGCCGGGCAGCGTGAAATTCAGTTCCTGGGCTGCCACGACCTGCGCCGCCTGCGAGGCCAGCACCTGTACTTGCTGCCCGGCATCGACGAGACACTCGATGAGCCGCAAGCCATAGGCCAGTCCCGATGCGCCAGTCAGCGCGACCGTGATGATTTTTTCAGGCATGAGGGGATGGTTGTGTGTGGATGGAAGGCGATTCGGAAATCAGATTCGCCACGATCAGGCCGTTAACCGTGCCGAATACCAGGGCAGCCAGGGCAAAAAACGGCAACAGGGCAAAAACGCCGGCAGAAGGCAGCAACCATGCACCCGCCAGTGCAAGCTGCCCGCTGACATGCGCGAACGCCATGATCACAGAGAGGGAAACCGGGCCGAACCACGCATCGGGAAGACGGCGGAGCAAGGTCATTGCCAGCAGGCTGGCCGCGGCACCACACGCAGCAAGCCAGAATCCAGGCGCGAGGAAACTGCCGGTCAGCAGGCTGCCGGCCAATAGCCGGATCACGGAAACCCATGCGGCTGCGGATAAGCCATGCCGCAGTAGTACGAGCAGGATGACGATGTTGGCGAGCCCTGGCTTGATGCCGGGAATGGGGCTTGGCAGCGCTGCTTCAGCGACCGTCAAACCGATGGCCAATGCCGAGAGTCGTGCGATGCGGCGGTCTTCGTTGGTGACGGTCAGGGTGATTTCGCGCATGGCTCAATATTGATCCGAAACCGATAAGATCGAGAATGCACCTTGCTTTGCATTGCCAGAAAACGCGCCGGATCCGGCGTCGGGTTTTGGATCAATAAGAATCGAACCTTGGCCAGCGATTGATGAGAAATTCAGAATCATGAACGCCTCATCAATAACTGAGCGAATCGTATGCGGGCATGCGGCCCGGGATTTCCAGGCTGACCTGATTAGCCAGGCATAGCAGCGCCTCGCCCGTCTGGCCGATCCAGCCTTGCCGCACGCACAGTTGCCGAGGCCCCGGGTCGCGCGCCACGCGCACCTTGCGGTCGCGCACTTCGATCACGCTGGCGCCCAGAACGCCGGCGACTTCCAGCTTGCGTGGTGTAGACAGGGAGATTTCCGCAACGGGTTTTCCCTTGGCACGCACAATGACATGATCGCCGCGGGGCGCCAGCCAGCTCCATGCAAATGCCGATACCACCAACATCGCACCTGCCGAGAGAACCACAAAATCGCCCGGCTTCAACAGGGAGAATGCGCGGTGGCTCATGACAGTTCCCGGTGGCGTACCAGCACCTGCTCGCGTTCCTTGAAGGCATCGGCCAGCGATTCAACGAAATACACCGAGCGGTGCTGGCCGCCCGTGCAGCCGATGGCGACCGTGAGATAAGCACGGTGGTCGCGGATGAAACATGGCAGCCAGTTTTCCACGAAGCCGCGAATGTCCGCCAGCATGGACATGGCATTGGGGTTGGCCTCGATATAGGCTTTTACAGGGTCATCCTTGCCGGTGAGCGGGCGCAGTTCGGGAACGTAATGCGGGTTTGGCAGGCAGCGCACGTCAAACACCAGGTCAGCATCCAGCGGAATGCCGTGCTTGAAGCCGAAAGACTGAAACAGCAGGGTGATGCGTGAACGGTCGCTCGAAATCAGATCCTTGATCCACATCCTGAGCGCGCTGGGAGACAAGTCGCTGGTGTCGATGCGGTGGGCATGTTCGGCTGCATTCCCCAATTTTTCGCGTTCCAGTTGTATGGCTTCGGAGAGGGAAACAGAATCCGACGAAAGCGGGTGACGGCGGCGGGTTTCAGAGAAGCGTTTGACCAGCGTCATGGTCTTGGCCTCGAGAAAAATCACCCGCACATCGAAACCGTCGGTTTTGAGTTCTTCGAGCAGTGCGGGGAAAGCAGAAAAATCCTCGCCGCCGCGCGCGTCAACAGCGATGCCGATCTTGTGCTGACCGGCGCCGCACAGGTGGCGGATGACCGTTTCCACCAGGGAGATGGGCAGGTTGTCGATGCAGTAGTAACCCGCGTCTTCCAGCACTGCGATGGCGATGCTCTTGCCGGAACCTGACAGGCCCGAAACCAGCACGACCTGCATTACGATTCCCGTTCCATGTAATACGATTGCCGCGCCATCAGTTCGGCAGTCGGATTGATGCCGCGACTCTTGAGGATATGGTTGCGCACGGCGACTTCCAGCAGCACGGCGAGATTGCGGCCTGCTGCAACCGGTATGCGCACGACGGGGATTTCCACGTCCAGAATACGCGTGCGCGAAGCGTCCATTTCCAGCCGGTTGATGGCCTCGCCCTGATTGCCCGGGTTGAACAGTTCGACGATCAGTTTGAGGTTTTTCTTCAACTTGACGGCAGTTTCGCCAAAGAGGGAACGGATGTTGAGAATGCCCAGGCCGCGAACTTCCAGAAAATCGCGCAGCAGCGGCGGACATGTGCCTTCCAGCGTTTCCGGGGCGACCCGCCGCAGCTCCACGGCGTCATCCGCGACCAGCCGGTGCCCGCGCGTTACCAGTTCCAGCGCCAGCTCGCTCTTGCCCACTGCGGATTGTCCCTGCAACAGAACGCCGACCCCGGTGACTTCCAGAAACACGCCATGTACAAGGGTCGTTTCGGCGAGTTGCTGGGTGAGATAGTGCCCCAGATGCGCGACCAGGTCGGGGCTGGAATGCGCGGAGGTCAGTAACGGCGTATGCGTTTTGATGGCGGCTTCGAGCAGCGTGTCGGGTGGGGATTCGCCGTCGGCCAGCACCACGGCGGCCAGGTCATCGGAAAACAGATGCACCATGGCTTCCTGCAAGGCGTCGGCGCTCAATTTACGCAGATAGTCCATTTCAGGGCTGCCTAGAACCTGAATGCGATTGGGGTGCACCAGATTGAGGTGGCCGATCGGCGCCTGGGTGGATTTGTGCAGCGCCTCGGAGGTCAGTGCGCGGGATTCGCTTTCGTGGCCGGTTTGCCAATGCAGCGTCAGGTGTTCGGCATTGTCCTGATAAAGCTGGCCGATGGTAACCGTGCTCAGGGTGTCCATGCGCTCAGCAGCGGGTAGATCTCGTCGGGTGCCGCGGCCATGAGACGTTCACGCGTGGCCTCATCGCCAAATAGCTGGGCCAGCTCGCCAAGAATTTGCAGGTGTCTTTCGTTGGCATCCTGCGGCACCAGCAGGATAAAGCAAAGCGTGACCGGCTGATTGTCCGGCGCGTCGAATTCGAGCCCGGGTCTCAGACGGTAAAGGGCGCCACGGGCTTCTTTCAAGCCCTTGATGCGGCCATGCGGGATGGCAACGCCGAAGCCCAATGCGGTCGAACCCAGGCGCTCGCGTTCAAACAGGCTGTCGAACACTTCCTGCCGTTTTAGGCCGGCCAAGGTCTCAAATGCTTGAGCGGCGTGCTCAAACAGTTTTTTCTTGCTGGGAAATGCCTGATCGGCAAAGATGCTTTGCTGATTAATTAATGGGGCGATCAGATTCATTGGGTAGTCTGGGCCGGAAAAGCCGGCCCAGACAGTGGATTATACGCCAGACGGCTGATGTTTCAGCCCACCGGCTTCGGGATGGTGGTCGGCATTTTTCTCCTTGTGTTTGACGATTTGCCGGTCAAGTTTGTCGATCATCAGGTCAATTGCCGCATACATGTTGCCATCTTCGGAGTGCGCGTGGAAATCCCGGCCGCGCACATGAAGCTTGACTTCAACCTTGTGAATCAGTTTCTCCACTTGCAGTATGACCGATGCGTCGATCACCTGATCGAAATGCCGTTTGATCCGGTCAAGCTTGCTGGCGACATAGTCGCGGATGGCGGGGGTGACTTCTAGGTGGTGACCGGAAATATTGAGATTCATATTGCCTCCTGAAATGGCAGGGTCAAAAAAATCCCGCACTCTGGTGAGTGGCGGGACGGGTGTTGGGGGAGAAAGATTGAGAAACTCCACAGTTTAAAGTTAGGGGAGAACTCGCAAATTTTCAACCCGGCGGCCGGAATTTTTTTACAACGATTTGCGCAAATTTGCAGGGGGGATTTGCAGGGATTCACGGTACTTTGCCACGGTACGGCGGGCGACGACGATGCCTTGCTGGCCGAGCACGTCGGCGATCTGCCCGTCAGACAAGGGTTTCTTGGTATTTTCCGCGCCGACGAGTTGTTTGATCAGCGCGCGAATGGCTGTGGACGAGCAGGCGCCGCCGGCTTCTGTGGCGACATGGCTGCCAAAGAAGTACTTGAGCTCGTACAGACCGCGCGGCGTCATCATGTATTTTTGTGTGGTGACACGGGAGATGGTTGACTCATGCAGACCAACCGCATCAGCAATTTCACGGAGCACCAGGGGGCGCATGGCGACCTCGCCATGCTCGAAGAAGTTGCGCTGGCGATCAACAATGGACTGGGATACGCGCAGAATGGTGTCAAATCGTTGCTGGACATTCTTGATCAGCCACTTGGCTTCCTGCAGTTGGCTGGATAACTGGCCGCCACTTTCGCGATGGCGAGAGAGAATGTCGGCATATACGCGATTGATGCGAAGGCGCGGCATGGCGTCCGGATTGAGGCTGGCGAGCCAGAAGCCCTTGATCTTGCGCACGTATACGTCAGGCACCACGTAGTGAATATCGCCCGCTCCGAAACTGGCGCCAGGCTTAGGGTTTAGGTTGAGAATCAACTGGCGTGCGGCGCGCAGCTCGGCGTCGTCGATATGCAGCGCTTTCTTGAGCTTGCCGACATCGCGCGCGGCAAGCAGATTGAGGTGCGAAGAGGTGATGCGTAGGGCGGCATCGCGCAACGGTGTGGACTCGGGCAATGTCTGAAGTTGCAGGCTCAGGCATTCGCCCAGGTTGCGAGCGCCAACGCCGGTCGGGTCCAGATGCTGGATATGCTTGAGCGCAGTTTCCAGTTCTTCCGGTTCCACTTCGAGTTCTGGATCCAGGCTGGCGGCAATTTCTTCGAGAGACAGCTCAAGATAGCCATCCTCGTCCAGTGCATCAATCAACATCACGGCTAGTGCACGATCGCGCACGGTCAGGGGCAGCAGGCTGATTTGCGCAATCAGGTGCTCACGCAGCGTGGTCGAAGCGGCTGCCATCAGCGGACCGCTATCGTCCTCCTCGTCGCCGCCACGTGCGCTGTAATCGTTCCAGTCGATTTCATCCAGGCTAGCACGGGGGTTCTCTTCAGCTGGCTCGGCAGGCGCCTCGGCGCGCTCGCCAGCGCTGGCTTCGCCAGGCGCCGGCGGCGGCGCCATGTCCTCTTCGCCCTCGCGTTCCAGCAACGGATTGTCCTGGAGAATCTGTTCGAGTTCCTGGTTTAGCTCAAGCGTGGAAAGCTGCAGCAGGCGGATGGATTGCTGTAATTGCGGCGTGAGTGCGAGGTGCTGTGAAAGCTTGAGCTGAAGATTGTGCTTCATGGGTACAACATCGGAAAAAACCGTGCCAACTTTAGCAGAATGTCATATTAAACGACTGCAAGGACAAAGTGCCGTGCCGGAATGCGGCTTGCTCTGGTGTGCAACATAAATCTGATTTTTTCGCCAGGTTGCCGCGGGACTGACGCAGCATTTTTGCCTAATAAACACGCGGATCAGCGTACTAAGTAAACGCTGATTTATTCGCTCACGCGAAACATCAGCAAAAAACTTTCCCGGCGCATGTCCGTGAAAGTTTGCGCTTTCAATGACTTGCGTCATTGAGCGGCAAACCGCTTCGCGGCTTGCCAGGGAAACACTGAATAAATCAGCGCTTCCCTAAAGCTTGAAGTTTTCTCCAAGATAAACCTTGCGCACGGTTTCGTTGTGGATGATGTCGTCCGGTACACCCGAGGCCAGCACGCGACCTTCGTTGATGATATAGGCGCGGTCGCAGATGCCCAGGGTTTCGCGCACATTGTGATCGGTGATGAGTACGCCGATGCCACGTTCCTTGAGGAAGCGGATCAGTTTCTGGATGTCCAGCACGGCGATCGGGTCGACGCCGGCAAACGGCTCGTCGAGCAGGATGAAACGGGGATTCATGGCCAGCGCACGGGCGATTTCCACCCGCCGGCGCTCGCCGCCGGACAGGCTCATGGCAGAGGCGTCGCGCAAGTGACCGACATGCAGGTCTTCGAGCAGGTTATTGAGATGCTCCTCGAGCTCGGCGGCCTTGTAGCCTTTCAGTTCCAGCACGGCACGGATGTTTTCCGCCACCGTCATCTTGCGGAATATGGAGGGTTCCTGCGGCAGGTAGGACAAGCCCAGACGCGCACGCTTGTGGATGGGCAGGTGAGTCATGTCGTTGCCATCGAGGTGAATGGCCCCGCCATCGGCAATGACCAGACCAACGATCATGTAAAAACAGGTGGTCTTGCCGGCGCCGTTCGGTCCCAGCAAGCCGACGATTTCACCGTTGCCGACTTCGAGCGAGGCATCGTGAACGACGGTGCGGTTCTTGTAGCTTTTGCGCAGGTTGCGCGCGGCGAGCTGGTTCATGGCTTGACGGGCCTGCTTTCTGGCTTGTCGCCCTCTGTTTTAGGCTTCGGCCGGATAACGACACGCACGCGGCCGCTGGGCCCCTGGATGTTTTGCTGGCCGGTAACCTTGTAGAACTCGGTTTTGGCGTCGTAGGTGATCTGGTTGCCACGGATCTCGTCACCGCCCTTGCGCAGCCGTGCTTCGCCAGTCAGGGTGAGCAGGCTTTTCACATTGTCGAATTCGACTTGATTGGCGAAACCTTCGATATATTCCTCGACGCCGTCGCGTTTTTGCCGGAAGCTGACGGGGCGGCCCGCGGCTGACACGCTTTGCAGGCCGCCACCATTCTGGCGGGCCGCGATGCGGTCGGCGCGCATCATCAGGGTGCCCTGGATCAACACCACATTGCCTTCGAAAACACTGATTTTGCGGAGATCGTCCAGTGTGACGTTGTCTGCTTCGAGATGAACGGGTTTGTCGCGGTCCGCTTTTTCTGCCTGTGCGTTTGGCGCCAGCAGGATGAGTGCAAAAAACAGTGGAGTGAATCGGTGCATGGGTTTTCCCTCAATGGCGGGGCGCATTCTGGAATCGGGCTTTGACCCGTCCTGTCAATTTGAGAATCCGGGTCTTTCCCGAAAGTTGCATGGCCGCCGCTGTCAGGTGCAGGCCAGGCGCGGTGATGGTGACGGGGTGTTGCGCGATGATCTGCTCCTGTTCTGTCAGCACCTTGAGAGACTGGCTGCTGAGCGACATGACTTCGCGGCCTTGGGTTTCCAGCCGTTTCAGCCGCGTGTTGCCGGTGAACAGGACTTCCTCGCCTTTGGCGCTGACCGAGGCCTTGGCCGAGCTGACGACAAGCTCGCCATGCTTGACGTGCAGGTGGGTAAACTGGGGTTGTTCGAGCAAGGTGGCGCCGCTAAAGGTGAAATGGCTCAGCTTGCTGGCCGTCAGCCGGTAGCGCGGCACGCCGGCCTCATCAGTGCTGGTGGCGCTGAAACGTTCAATGATTGAGTCGGGTAGCCGGTCGTTACGTTTGTCGGACGTGGCAGCTTCCTGGATGCTGCGTTCCAGCCAGAAAGACAGGGCGGCGAGCAAGGCCAGAATTGCCAGCGGCAGCCAGATTGCATTGCGGTCGAGCATTGTGTCAGGCCAGGTACAGTGCCATTTGCGCGTCGAAACTGCCTTGCGCGTGCATGATGAATTCGCAGGCTTCGCGTACCGCGCCGCGGCCACCCTCGCGGCGGGTGATGAAATGCGAATGGGCCTTGACCAGGTCGGGCGCCGCGGGAACGCTGATGGCAAGGCCAGAGCGCCGCATGACCGGCAGATCGACCACGTCGTCGCCCATGTAGGCGGTTTGTTCAGGGCTTAGTTTCAGGTCTTCCAGCAGTTGCCGATAAATCTTGAGCTTGTCATGCGCGCCCTGGTGCAGGTGCGTGATGCCGAGATTTTTCGCGCGATGACTGACCACCTGCGAGGTGCGGCCGGTGATGATGGCGAGTTCCACGCCGGTGCTTTTGAGCATTTTCAGGCCGTGCCCGTCGAGCGAGTTGAAGCCCTTGATTTCCTGGCCGTCGTCGGAAAGATAGAGCGTGCCGTCGGTCATGATGCCGTCGATGTCAAAGGCAATGAGCTTGATCGCGCGCGCGCGGTCGATCGCGTCCTGGGTCATACCACTCCTGCTTTCAGAAGGTCATGCATGTTGAGTGCGCCGACAAGCTTGCCGGCGGCATCCACAACCAGCAGTCCGTTGATTTTGAGATTCTGCATTTTTTCGACCGCTTCTGCCGCGAGTTGATCCGGCCCGATGGTTTTGGGGTGGCGGGACATCAAATCGGCGAGTGTTGCGGCATGAAGATCGATGGTGATTTCCAGCGCCCGACGCAAATCGCCATCGGTGAAGATGCCCGTTACACGGTTGGAATCATCGATGATTGCCGTCATGCCAAGCCCTTTTCGGGTCATTTCGAGCAAGGCGTCTTTCAGCGGCGCGTCGTCCCGGACCACGGGCAAGGCATCGCCAGCGTGCATCACATCACGCACGTGCATCAGCAGTTTGCGGCCCAGGCTGCCACCGGGATGGGTGCGAGCAAAATCCTCGGCCGTAAAGCCGCGTGCATCGAGCAGGGTAACGGCCAATGCGTCGCCCAGCGCGAGCGCCGCGGTGGTGCTGGCGGTGGGTGCGAGATTGTGGGGGCAGGCTTCCTTGTCGACAGCGGCGTTAAGATGAACGTCGGATTCGCGCGCCAGTGTCGAGGCGGGATTGCCGCTCATGCCGATGAGCTTCGCGCCGCGTCGTTTGATCAGCGGCAGAATCGCGATGAGTTCCGCGCTTTCGCCCGAGTTGGACAAAGCCAGCACGACATCTTCGTGGGTGATCATGCCGAGATCGCCATGGCTGGCCTCGGCGGGGTGCACGAAGAAGGCGGGGGTGCCGGTGCTCGCCAGTGTGGCGGCGATCTTGCTGGCGATGTGGCCGGATTTGCCCATGCCGGTGACGACGACCCGGCCACGGCAAGCCAGAATGACTTGCATGGCCTGATGAAATTCCGCGTCGAGACGATCGGCGAGCGCATCGACTGCCACCGCCTCAATGCGTAGCACTTCGCGAGCCAAAGCGAGGGAATGAGAGGGGTCGGGCAAGTTCGCAGCATTCATTGTTTTCATAAGTATACTAGGGAACCTCTGATCAATTCCTCCATGAGCCGCGTTGCAGCCGTATTTTGCTGTCTGGCGCGAGGCAGTGCGCAGGGCGTATCCGTTGATACGAAGCCAGGCACCGCGCCAAAGCCAGCGGCAAAATCTGGCGCAACCCGCCTGGGCATCAATATGCCCATGTTCAAACCTTGGGGGCACTGGTTTTGCGGGCGAATTGCTGTGTTGTGCTCCTCGGCATCGTATCCTGGATACGACCTTCGTCGCACGCCTTGCATTTCGCCCGCAAAACCGAGCGCGCGGCCATGTGGGAATTAATCAGAGGTTCCCTGGCTAATCGTTGTGCTTCAGACTTATGCATACCACCCTCGAATTCGTTCTCGTCATGCTTGCCGCGGCCGTACTGGTGACGGTTTCCGCGCGCGCGCTCAAGTTGCCCACCATGCTTGGCTATCTGTTGACGGGTATCGTCATTGGGCCATACGCCCTGGGCTGGATTCCCGATACGCCGCAGGCACGCTATTTGGCGGAATTTGGCGTGGTGTTCCTGATGTTTTCAGTCGGACTGGAGTTCAGCCTGCCCCGCATGATCGCCATGCGCAGTATCGTTTTCGGTTTTGGCGGCGCGCAGGTGGCCGTGACCATGCTGGCGGCGCTGGCGCTGGCGTGGTTGATGAACCTTGGCGTGGCGGCGGGCGTGGCGCTGGGCGGCGCGCTGGCCATGTCGTCCACTGCCATCGTTTCAAAGCTTTTGTCCGAACGGGTGGAATTGCAGTCTCCCCACGGTAAATTGTCGATGGGTGCGCTGCTGTTTCAGGATTTGGCGGTGGTGCCCCTGCTGATCGTGATTCCAGCGCTGGCCATGCCCGCCGGTTCGCTCGGCCAGACGCTGCTCTGGGCCATGCTCAAGGCGGCTCTGCTGCTGGTTGTGTTGCTTTTTCTGGGACAGAAATTGATGCGGCCCTGGTTTCATCGGGTGGCGTCCGCCAAGTCGCCTGAACTGTTCACGCTCAACCTGCTGTTGATCGCCCTGGGGCTGGCTTTCTTGACCGAACAGGCGGGCTTGTCGCTGGCGTTGGGCGCTTTTCTGGCAGGCATGCTGGTCTCGGAAACCGAATTCCGCTACCAGGTGGAAGACGATATCAAACCGTTCCGGGATGTGCTGCTGGGACTGTTTTTCATCACCATCGGCATGCGGCTGGATTTGTCGACCGTATCGCAGCATGTCCTTGAAGTGCTGGGGATGCTGGCGCTGATAATCGTTGGAAAGGGTTTGGCCATCTGGGGCTTGAGCAGGGCCTTCGGGCAGGGGCAGCCGACTTCCGTGCGGACGGCTGTCGCGCTGGCGCAAGGGGGCGAGTTTGGTCTGGTGTTGCTGGCATTGGCGGCGGATCACCGGTTGTTGGGCGTCGAAACCGCGCAGGTTGTGCTGGCCGCGCTGGTCATTTCCATGTTGCTGGCGCCGCTGCTGATTCACCGTATGGACTGGATTACGCTCAAGCTCGCTGGCAGCGAATGGTCCAGCCGCGCCAAGGAAGTACATGATATTGCGCTGAAAACCTTTGGCAAGAACGGCCATGTCGTGCTTTGCGGTTACGGTCGCAGTGGGCAGAGCCTGGCACGTTTTCTGGAAGCGGAACACATTCCTTTCGTGGCGCTCGATATTGACCCCGAACGTGTGAAGCTGGCCGCCGCCGCTGGCGAAAGTGTGGTTTTCGGTGACCCGTCCCGTCGCGAGGTGTTGATGGCGGCGGGGATTTCGCGCGCGCGGGCATTGGTGATCACTTTCGCGGATATCAATGCGGCCATGTCCATTTTGCGGCATGTGCAGGATATCAAGCCAGAATTGCCGGTGGTGGCGAAAACCGCGGATGACAGCCACATCGACAAACTCAAGGAAGCTGGCGCGACCGAGGTGGTGTCAGAGGTGATGGAGGGGTCGCTGATGCTGGCCTCTCACGCTTTGATGTTGCTGGGCGTCCCGCTGACACAGGTCTTGAAGCGCATTCGCGCGGTGCGGGAATCGCGCTATGCGTTGATGCGGGGCTTCTTTCGCGGGGCCACCGACGTGGACGAGGAGCTGGACGAGGAATCCCAGCCTCGCCTGTTTTCGGTGTTGATGACGCCGCAATCGGCTGCAGTGGGCAAGAAGCTCGGCGAGGTAGGACTGGAAGACCTGTTGGTGGATGTTGTGGCGGTGCGTCGGCGCGGCATACGTGGCGTCAGCCCGGGGCCGGAAGCGGTCATCGAGGAAGGAGATGTGATTGTGCTGCGCGGTACGGCAGAAAATCTGGCAGCAGCGGAAATCAGATTGTTACAGGGGTAAAAAAGCGGCCAGCGGGCCGCTTTTTTACATCGTGGTGTGAAATCAGAACAGCACGGCTGCGCCGCAGGGCGCGTCCGTTGTCAGCCAGGCGCCCGTCGCCGCGTCGAGACAATTGGCGGCGACCGGGGCCGTGCCGCCCCCTGCATAAGCCGAAAAACGCAGTGAACCACGGATAGCGCCATCACCGCCATCCAGTTTGCGATCGAGCTCCGCCAGAATGTTCGCTGGAATGCCGGGCCCGGTTTTCAGATTGGCGCGCACGGTTGCCGCGCCAGTGGCTACGGCATACACGTTGTCGTGAATCAACTGCATGCGCGTGCCCCAGGGATTGGTTGGCGTCGTGGCCGGCGATTCGGTGGCGTTGTAAATATAGGTGCCGTTGATGAAACCGGCATGAGAGAGATGATCCCAGGCAGCAATCGATTCATTGATGGCGCCACCGGCTTCGATCTGGCCGTCACCATCCCCGTTGGCGCCGGCCGCCACTTCCGGGATTTGCGGGTTGCCCAGGTTGAAATCGCCCGGCAGCGCGCGGTAACGGTCCTGAAAGCCGAAATAGGCGGCCTTGATGCCTTCGATTTGATTGGACAGGTTGCGAACACGTGCACTGGTGATCAATTCCTGGCCTTTTAGAATGCCAGTCAACAACAAACCGATGATGACCAGCACGATGGCGATTTCCACCAGGGTAAAGCCGCGTTGTGTGTGCTTCATGATGCACTCCTCATTCAGGGACCCGGATTTTACAATTGCAAAAGTCGTGCCGTGCACCATGGGTGGAAAAGTTCATGCAAACCCACGTTTTCATGCGGTCAGTATGCCAATTGGCTGCCCAAGCTTTTTACCCGGCAAGGCGGAGATGACGAAAGCTCAACAGGGGTGCCGGATTTTTGCCAGATGTCGCGTGAAATCCGTCAAGTTTTGCGTTTCCTTGCCGACACTGAATTTGTCCTTCCCTTTGCGGACATACCTATTTTGAATCACACCGTACACGGCCAGGTATTGCAATTATTTACCGGCATTTCCCATGCGCGCTGGCTGGCGTTGATGCTGCTTTGCCTGCACGCCGCGTTGGCGTTCGATATCGACATCGAACTGACGCGTGCTTTCTTGATGACGCACTATGGTTTTTTTCTGCTTTGGCAACCGTTGTTGCAGGGACAAAAAAAACTGGATGCCCGTCTGGCGTTGCCGGTGCTTGGCATGGCTGTGCTGCTGGTGCTGTTGCCGGGCTGGTGGATGATCGCGCTCTGGTTGGCGGTGTTGACTGGCCTGGTGGGCGCCGTGGCCGCGGGTCTGCCGGGCAAGGGCCAACGCTGGATTTATCTGCTCGCCCTGACTTACTTGTTGATGCTGCTGCTGTTGTGGGTGATGCCGCGTGCGTTGAAGGACCAAAGTCTGCCGGAGGCGGTTCGTTATGCGGTGCAATGGGGCTTGCCCGTGTTGCCTGCACTGATTCTGTTTTCTCGTGGGAGAACCGCATTCAGCGCATCCAGCGCGCTGGATTTCTTCTATGGTCTGATGGTTTTCCTGCTGGTGATCGTGCTTGGTTTGGGCGCTTTTGCCGTCATGGCGGTCAGGCAGGCGGATTATGTTTTCGCGCTGGTGCAGGTGCTGGCTGGCATGGCGGTGCTGTTGTTGGTCTTGAGCTGGTTGTGGAACCCGCGCGCGGGGTTTTCCGGGCTGGGTGGCGTGATGTCACGCTATCTACTGTCGGTGGGGCTGCCGTTCGAGGAATGGGCGCGCGCGCTGGCCACACGGGCGGAGCGTGAGCGCGACCCGGAAACCTTCGTCCGCGATGCCCTGACGGATACCGGCGCGCTGGTTTGGATCCGTGGCGGCGCATGGGTCACGGCGCGCGGCCAGGGAGAGTTCGGCAAACGCGCGCCGCATGTTACGCGCCACGCCTTCCACGGCTTGTCACTGGAGTGGGATTCGGAACGGCCGCTCAGTCCGGCGCTGGCGCTGCATCTGCGATTGCTGTCGCAATTGCTGGGGTATTTTTACGCCAGCAAGGTGCGCGAGCAAACCTTGCGCGATCAGGCCTACACCCAGGCCATCCACGAGACCGGCGCGCGGCTGACGCACGATGTGAAAAATATCCTTCAGTCCATGAAAACGCTGATGAGCGCGGCAGAGAGCAGCGGCCCCGAGGATGCTGCACGGCTGCAGGCTTTGCTGGCGCGGCAAATCCCCCAGCTTGTGCAGCGTTTGCAAAATACGGTGGACAAACTCAAACAGCCGCATGAGGTCGATCATCGCCAAATTTCCGCGCGCGAATGGTGGGACGCCATCCAGACGCGCTATGCGCGTGATCCGGCGCATTTCACTGCGGTGTCAAATGAATGCGAGAAAGACTTGCCACAGGATTTGTTCGACAGCGTTGCCGACAACCTGCTGACCAATGCGCTAAGAAAGCGCAAGGCGGATGGCGAGCCTGTCAGGGTGAAAGCGTCGCTTCTCTGCGGGGAGAAAATTGCGCTGATCGTGGAAGATGATGGCGATGCCGCGCCGGAACATGTCGCACGCAACCTGTTCCTCGGGCCTGTCCGTTCGGAAATGGGTTTGGGGGTGGGACTGTATCAGGCGGCACGCCAGGCGGCGCAGTTTGGCTATGCGCTCAGGCTGGTGGAGAATCAGGCCGGCTGTGTCCGTTTCGAACTGGTCAGACAGTCAGACTGATCAAGAACAGCCGCCTGCCGGACAAATGCGCGCCAGCAGGGTCGGGGTGGAGAGCCAGACCACCGGATCGTCAAATTCGCCCAGAGCGGATTCGGGCGGCGTGATGGTGCGGCTCACATAGGTGCCGTCATTGTTGAGATTCTCGTTTTCATCCCCGCTGGTGGTGGCCGGTGCCCAGGCGATGAGGGTGCCGTTGGCGCTCAATGCGCCCTTGCCATTGGGGCCGCGGGAAATGATGACAGCAGGGATATTGACCGCGAGCTGGTTGGCGCCGGTGCAATTGGCGGCAGATGCGCAGATTCTCATGTCGCCATTGCTGGCGTTACTGATGCCGGTGGAGGTGTTGGTAAAACTGTTGGTGTCGGTCAGGCTGTTGCCAATGCGCACGTCATAGTAAAGCCGATTGCCCCATGCATCGACGCTGGCAATACCCAGGGTCGCCCAGGGCAAATTACCTTCGGAATCCAGACAGCGGCCGTTGGCATCGCGGTCTTCGATCCCATCGTTGAAGCCGGGAATGCCGGGATTGTCTGCGTCCGGGCAAGGTAAATGCGAACGCGTGACAGTCGGCGTCATGGGGTCGGCGTCATGATCGACTGTGACTTGATGTGACAAGGCATAGCCAATCAGCGTTTCGCGGGCCTGTTCCAGCAGCTTTCGTGTGTCTTCATAACGCTGCATTTCGATGCGTTTGGTCAACGGCACCAACAGACCGCCCGCGATCACGGTCAGGATGACCAGCACAATCGCCAACTCGATCAGCGTGAAACCACGCGCCTTTCTCATTGCGGGTCCTTCGCTTCCGGGCGGCGGATGCCGTGCGCCTCGTAAACCTGACGGCCGTCCAGCGTTTGCCCAGGCAGGAGCTTGTAGCCCCGGACATTGAGCGTGATCGCGCCACTCCCCTGGACTTTACCGTTTACCCAGCGTGTCGTGTGGCCATCGCTGCGTTGCACAAAACCATCGTAGGTGACGGGGCGCGGCGGCGCAGGAGTGCCAGACACGGGCGCCTGCGTGCGATTTTGCAAGCGGGCCTTTTCCAACACTGCACGCTGCTCGGCTGTGTAGAAAAGCCGACCCGGGCTGGCCTGGGCGGTGGCGAAGCAAAGTAACGCCAGGGTGGCGATGGCAATACGGACTTTCATGACGTTGCCGCTTTCCTGACGCTGTACCAGTGAAGCGTGCACTCGGCATCGAGACCCGGTTGATTGAGAGGCACGGGGGGCAGGCTGCCAGTACGGCTGAGGATGCAAGTTTTAACAGCATAAGGCCCCGTGTTGCGCTGCGCTAAGGCGTGGAAGAAGCGTTCGAGGTCGGGTTCGGTCAACAAGGGCATGCGCAGCTTCATGGTGGTCCGGTCCATGGCGTGATTGCCGGGTACGGGTTCGGCGGGTTCCAGCGTGTACTGCAGGCCATATAGCCCGGTCGCCTGGTTGGCCTGCTGTACCGCGTCGAGCCAGGCCAGCCGGTCGCCGCCGCCGGTCGCGCCGCGTTGTTCCAGTTGGCGGTAAACAGACAAATGGGCGAGTAACTGGGTCTTTTCGGCACCCGAACGCAAAAGTCGGTCATGCGCTGCCAGATTGGAAAGCGCCAGCTTTTCCTTTTGTGCACGCACGCTGGATGCGTGTCCGGATGAAGCCAGCCAGATCCAGACAGAAGCAGCCAGCGCGGCCAGGAAGAAAATCAGCGCAGGCAGCAAGGCGCGGAGACCGTTGAGCTTCATGGCTTGCGCTCCTCAAACCTGAAGTCAACGCTGAAACGCGCTTCGGGCGCTTGCGCGGTTTGCAACGTGGTGCCGGCAAGCGTGGTGCTGGAGGCGGTATCGACCGGCTCGGCTCGCAGGCGGACGGCGGTCACGCCGGTTTGTGTCGCCAGATCAGAGAGGAACAACCGGATGCGATTCATGGCTTCGCGGTAATTGCCGTTGAAAGGCGAAACGCGCGCTTCCAGCGAGATCATTGCCGCGCGCGTTCCGGATTCCGGCGCTTGCCAGGCAAGGGTATCCAGTACGATGGCAGGATGGCGGTCGAGTGCATGACTGATTGGTACGTGGACGGCGTGGGGCGCACGTGGCGCTGCTTCAATTTGCCTGACGTTTTCAGCGACGCGGGTGAGTGACTCCGCCGACAGGGGAATGCGGGGCAACTGGCGCAGGGTGTCACGATGGAGCGCTTCGTTTTTGCGAATCGATGCTTCCAGAAATTGCATCTCGTCACGGTCTTCGCGGATTTGCAACCAGTTGAATCCCGCGGCAGCCGTGCTGGCAGCCAGTGCGGTGATGCCGGCAATGGCCAGCCCCCGGCGCATTACATGGCGCTGATAGCTCGTTGAATAGGCAGCCGGCGCGAGATTGATGCAGCGCGCGGGCAAGGCTGCCAAAAAGGCGGTTTCCGGTGCGTTGACCATCAACTGCGCAGGGATACCCAGCCGCTGGCCGATGTGTTCCGCCGTGATCAGGCGCGCGTCGAATTGCGGGTCGGCATTGAGCGAGGCCTGGGCCGGCGCGAATGATGCGGAGAAATCAAGCAGCAACACGGTCAACCGGGCGTCACGGGGCATGATGCGCTGACTGGCGAGGTAGAGCTGCGTGCGGGAGACTTCGTCGGCCACGTTGAGTTGCGCACTGTGCGCACCGTCCCAGCGGGTGAGGCGCGAGAACCGCAGCCGCCCATTCTGGAAGTAGGAAAGCCTGAGCCCGGCGGACTGCTGCGAAGCGAGCAGCACATGCGCGTCCTGTTGCTTGAGGCGGGACAGCAGGTTTTCCGATGCCAGCGCGAGCAGACTCAAGCCGGCAAAAGGCAACTGCTGCTGCTGGATGGTGCGTATCCATGGGTGCAGCCAGTCGCTGTCAGTGAGGGCGACCATGAGCGTGTGGTCATCCTTGCGGCCCTCGCGGCTGCGGCCCTGCACGATGGCGGCGGTGAAAGGCGCATTGCGAAAGAACTGCCTGAGCTTGCGCTCTTGCAGTTCGCGTCTTGCCCGTCCGCTTGCGTGAGGCAGACTTTCCAGTCGGTAGTCTTCGTCGACGGAATCCGCCATCAGGGTGACCGGCAAGCGGCGGTGCCGTGCCAGCAGCGCAGAGAATTGCGCCAGGCCTTCGTCCGAGGCAACGAATTCCCCGGCCCAGCCCAGGCTTCGCCAGCCCGAGCGCATCACCATTGCGCCGCGCGGGCTGAGATAGATGAGAAGTCGACGCGAGAAACTCATAGCGGCAGGCTGAACGCCATGTCGTACACCGGCAATAGGACGGTGATCATGAAAAAACCGAGCAGCAGGGCAACAAAAAGAATGAGCGCCGGGCCGAGAAGCTTGAGCCCCTGCTCAATGGCGTCGGCCACTTCACGGTTGTAGAAATAGGTGACGTTGTCCAGGGCGTGGTCAAGCGCGCCGGTGTTCTCGCCCACGCGCAACATCCGGATTACCAGCGGCGGAAACAGGTTGAGGCTGGAAAACGCATCCGTCATCCCGCGACCTTCGGAGATCTGCTGGCTGGCGCGGCGGATGCCGCCGGCGACGACGCGGTTGCCGGCGATGGCTTCGCTCGTGCGCAGCGATTCGAGCACGGTCACGCCCGAACGGTACATGAGAGACAGGTAGCGGGCAAAGCGCGCGAGCAGAACCTTTTTCAGGATGCTGCCCAGGATGGGGAGTTTGAGCAACATGTGATCGCGCCAGAGCTGTCCGGCCGTGGTGCGGGTGATCCAGGCGGCCAGCGCGGCGACGGCCAGCACCACACCAAACAGCATCCACAAGCCATAGTCGCTGAGCCAGCGGGCGGCGGCGAACATGGCAAGCGTGGAGGCAGGCGGCGTGATGCCAGAGGTTTTCAGGAAGGGTTCGAAGCGCGGCACCAGAAATCCCAGCAATACCGCGATGGCGACCAGCACGAAGACCATGACAAACGCGGGGTAGATCATTAGCCGCCGGGTTTGTGCCGCAGCCTCATCCTGCCATTTGAGCGTGGCGGCAAGATTCTCGAAGACCTCGTCGAGACGCCCGGTCTGTTCGCCGGCACGCACCACACTGACAAACACGTGATCGAACACCGATGGGTGGCCAGCTAGCGCCTGGGACAACACTTTGCCGCCTTCCAGGTCTTCCAGCAGGGAGGAAAGAATGTCGCGGAAGCTTCGCTTGTCCATGCTGTCGCGCAGGTCGCGCAGGCCATCCAGCAGGGGGATGCCCGCGCGCGTGATCTGTTCAAGGTGAAAGCAGAAGGTGATGAGGTCCTTGCGCGTGATGCGTTCGCCGCCGGGCAGGGTTTCGCGCCCGGTTTGGCGCAGCGTGATGAGATCCAGACTCATGCGCTTGAGGCGCAGTTCCAGATCGACTTCGTTTAACGCCGCCAGCCAGCCGCGGTGGGTGCGGCCAGTCTGATCCATGGCACGGTAGCGATAGAACGGCACTCAGACTCTCCCTGTCAGGTCGACGACACGAGAGACTTCGGCCAGCGATGTCAGACCTTCGAGGATGCGCCGGATACCGTCTTCCGCCAGCGGCCGATAGCCCCGCTCATGTGCGGCCTGGCGCATGGCCTGCATGGGTGCGCCGGCGGCGATGAGTTCGTCCATGTGCGTGTCCAGCCGCAACACCTCGATCAGCGCCATGCGGCCGCGATAACCCTTGCCGCTGCAATGCGCGCAGCCGACAGGCTGGTAAAGGGCTGGCTGGCCCGCTGCGTCCCAATCCAGCAGGCGTGCTTCATCCGCGTCCGGCGCGTAGGGCGCCTTGCAATGAGGGCACAGTTTTCTGACCAGACGTTGCGCCACCACGCCGATGATGTTACCCGCCATGATGCCGGGGGGGATGCCGATGTCCGTCAGGCGAGGGAAAACGCCCAGCGCCGAATTGGTGTGCAGGGTGGTGAACACCTGATGGCCGGTCATGGCTGCGCGGAAGGCCATTTCCGCCGTTTCCTTGTCGCGGATTTCACCGACCAGAATGATGTCCGGATCCTGACGCATGATGGAGCGGATGCCATTGGCGAAATCCAGCTTGACGGTTTCGTTGACCGAGGTTTGCCGCATCAGTGTGACCGGGTATTCCACCGGGTCTTCCAGCGTCATGATGTTGACGGTTTCGTTGTTCAGGTGCGAGAGCATCGAATACAGCGTGGTGGTCTTGCCTGAGCCCGTCGGCCCCGTGATGACGAGAATGCCCTCGGGGCGCGCCATCATCAGTTGCAACTCGCGCAAAGCGTCGGCGGTAAATCCCATGCTGTTCATCGGCATGATCGATTTTTCGCGGTCCAGAATGCGCAGCACGATATTTTCGCCGTGGATGCCGGGCTGGGATGACACGCGGAAGTCGATCGGCCGTCCATTCAGCGTCAGCGACATGCGGCCGTCCTGCGGCGCGCGGGTTTCGGCGATGTTCATGCCGCACAATACCTTGAGGCGCACGGCGATGCCTGGCCAGTAGGTTTTGTGCAGGCTGCGTACCTGTTCGAGTACGCCGTCGATGCGGTAGCGGATACGCAAAAATGCATGTTCTGGTTCGAAATGGATGTCGGAGGCGCGACGCTTGACAGCATCCACCAGCAACGCGCCCACCAGGCGCACGATGGGCTGGGTGTACTCCTCTGCCTCGTTGCCGAAGCTCTGGTAGTCAACTTCACCGGTTTCGATTTCGCGCAGAATCCCATCCAGCGAGAGATCGAAACCATAAAACAGGTCGATAAATTCCAGCAGTTGCGCTTCGCCTGCCAGCAGCACGTCGATTTCCATCTGCCCGCCCAGGCCAGCCTTGAGCTGGTCGAGCGCCACCACGTTGAACATGTCCGTGGTCGCCACGGTCAGCACATCGCGTTCTTCGTCAAAGGCGATGGGCAAGAGATGATGACGGCGGGCGAATTCTTCCGGTACCAGTTTCAGCGCATCGGGATCGGCCACCACTTGCGCCAGGTCGATTGCCTGACTGCCCAGCGCGTGCGCGAGTTGGTCACGCAGCACCGATTCAGTGATGAATCCGAGCGCGACGAGCTGCCGGCCGATCGGCAGGCCAGTGGTTTTCTGCTCCTTGAGCGCGATGCGCAGTTGATCAAGCGTGATCAAACCCTGGCTGGCCAGGGTTTCGCCCATGCGGAGTTTTTTTCTTCGTTCCATGATCGCGGAGCTTACTTCAGCAGCGCCAGACGCTTTTGTGCCTGCGTCCGGTCAAATCGCGCGGCGGGGCCAGCCAGTTTCAGCGCGGTTTCATAATATCTGACCGCCGCGTCAGACTGTCGCAGATGATCCAGGCTCACGGCCAGATTGAAGGCGTAATCGGCATTACCGGGCTCGCTGCGGTATGCGTCGAAATAAGCCTGTTGGGCATCAGCCCAGCGGCCCTGTTCGGCATGCAAATTCCCGAGCGCATAAAACAGATGGGCGTCGGGTTCCCGCGCGATCATTTGCTTGATGCGCGATTCTGCCGCGGAGACATCGGTGGTGCCGAGCGTGTCGAGCAGTGCGGCCTGCGCCACGGCGTTGCGCGGCGCGATGTCGAGCACGGCCTGGTAAAGCCGAACGGCTTCGCTGGTTTGCCCTTTGGCCTGTGCGATGGCGGCCAGCCCGAGCAGGGCGTCGACGCTGGGCCCCTGGCTCGCACGCTGTTGATACAGCGCCTGCGCCTCGTCCAGACGGCCGGCCTGGTACGCGGCATAAGCCTGCTCAATCAACCCGGAGCGCAAGGCAGGCGTGGCCGGCAACATGGATAAATTTTCAGCGGGCGCCGGCGTCCGGGCTGGCGGTGCCGGCCGTTGCGGCCTGGTCGAGTTTTGTGTTGATTCCAGTGCGAGCGGCATGGGGACGGCCGGCCTCTGCGGGCGCGCGCGCGTGCCGGCTGGTTGCGGCAAGACATCATTCACCTGATCGGCCGGCATGGGCAAGTCCGCGGCGAGGGAATCCGCAGGGTTTGCCTCGGCTTGTTTTTCCACAGACATCGTCACGGGAGGCGACGGCGGCGCAGGCCATGCCTGCGGACGTGTCATGAAATAAAAATAGACGCCGTAAGCCAATGCGATCAGCAATGCCAGCAGCGCGGTAGTGGGAACCAGACCGAGCGGCCAGCTCCAATCGGCCAGACGGGAACTGCCTTCTGTTTCCTGGATGGGCGGTTCTACCCATTCGCGCCTGGGCTTGCTGGCGGGGGATTGCATTGGCTCCAGGCCGAGTCCGGCGGCATCCAGGCTGGATGGCTTGTCCACGCCAGTCTGGCTGGCACGGGTGTGTTCGGCCTGCTTGAGCGCTTTCAGCAACAGACTCATGGTGTGCTGGAGGTTTTTGCTGGGAGCAGTCTTTGGAAACGGCGCAATTCGTCATCCTGCAACGCGCCGTCGGCGACGATCAGCGGGCGCAGGAAAATCACCAGTTCGGTCTGGCTGTTGATGCGCTCGTGCTGACCGAATATCGCGCCGATGCCCTCCGGACGTGACAGGCCCGGGAGCCCGTCACGCGCGCCGCTCAGGTCGTCCTGGATCAGGCCGCCAAGGATGACAGTCTGGCCGCTGCGGATTTGCAGGAGCGACTCCATTTCTCGCACCTGGATGATGGGCACCTTGTTGCTGATATTGAGTCCCCCTTGTTTGAGTTGAGGATTGGGATCCTCGACATCACCGGTCTTTCGAGTGATGGTGGGGCGAACCGTAAGGGTGATTTGGCCGTTTTCGCCAATTTGCGGGGTTACAGACATGACAACGCCAACCGGTATGGTGTGCGCCGTCGTGGTAACGCTAGCAGGCAGCACGATGCCGCTTGCGGTAACAGTGCCTTGAGCTACATCCAGGCTGAAGTAAACAAGATTGTTTACAACTTTGAGCAATGCCGTTTGATTGTTCAGTGCCATCAGCTTGGGGCTGGACAGTACTTTGGTATTGCCAAACGATTCCAGCAGATCGATTGTCGCCTTGAAATCCCACTTGTCGTTGTTGGTGTAGGCGGCCGAATAGAAAGGTTGCAACTGGTTGGCCAGGTTGGTGCCGCCAATGCCGCCACCGACCGTATTGATGGTCCAGCCGGTCGCGTTGGTTATCAGGCTTTGCCAGTTGATGCCGGCGCGGTATTGATCCTTGAGCGTGACTTCGACGATGGTCGCCTCGATCATGACTTGCCGCTGCGAGGCGCTGGAGACCTTGTCGAGATATTCCTGCACCAGCTGGTGCTGACGCTCGTTGGCAAAAACGGACACCGTGCCGGCCACGGCGTTGACGATAACTTCGCGTTCGCTGTCGCCAGGCTGGGGAGCCGAAGTTTGCGGTATGGCGGCACGCAGAATTTCGTCCCGCCGCGCCGAGATGGCTTTTGCCTCGGCATTGTCGCGGATTTCAATCGTCGTGCGCCTGGCTTCGGCGATCGCGGCCCGTTCCTCGGACTTTTTCTGTTCTGCTTTGGTGGCGTACAGAATATTGGCGATGTTGTCCTTTAGCACCATCCAATAATCATTGTTGGAGGTCGTGATGACATTGGTGTTCGAATTATTGCCGGCAGCAGTGCCTCCAGAAGAGCCGGCGCCTGTCAGAGTTCCTGAACCCGTGGTGGCAATTTGGGATGCAACGCCGATGGAAGAGGCGGTGTTGCGCGCCAGGTTGACGTAGTTGACCTTGTAGGTTTTAAGGAAAGGCGTGTCCGGCAGGATGCTGATGGTTCTGCCTTCCATCGTGTAACGCAAATTGGCTTGCCGCGCGATGCGGTCGAGGATGGCGGGCAATGGCTCGTTGACGGCGTTGAGCGAAACCCGGCCGGTGATGCCAGGGTGAATGTCGATGTTGTGCTGGGTGTCGCGGGCGATGGAAAACAGCAAATCCTTGACGGCAACGTCGTTGACAACCACGGTGTAGACCGGCACGGCGGGCGTGGGGCGTGGTGGCGGGATATAGGGCGCCGCCTTGACGGGGGCGGGCGGCGCGGACTCGGCCTTGTCGGCTTGCGGTGCGCGCTGGATGTGCCCGGGCGAGGTGTCGAACGCTTTGGGTGGAACGCAACCAGCCAGCGCAAGGGGTAAACAGGCCGCAAGCAGGGTGAGCGTGGTTCTGAAAACGTTCATGCGGGTTTACCCTCGGGGATGAGTGTGGTGCGGATTTTTCCGGCCGTGCGCAAGAAGTAGCCAGCGGATCGGAGTTCGATTGGCAGCGCCGACAAGGCGGCCAGCGCTGTCTGGCGATCAGGAAATTCGCCTGCCACGACGATCCACGCCGGCCCTTGTGGCGTGCGTGCGTGAAAACCGCGCAAAGGACGGGGTAGCTGCGAGTAGATGCCCTTGAGCTTTTCATTCGCTTCCGCCGTGTTCTTTGCGGCCAGAACCTGGATGACAAAAGTGCCGGCTGGCGCGTTGCGTACCCAGTCGGCGCTTTCGACAACATGCCGCATGTCTGTCGTTTGCCCTGCGTTGATCGCCGGCGGGTGCGGTGCGGCGGGCATCGTTGCGGCAGCCGGATGGTGTTGCGGCACGGCTTGTTGGCCCAGCGCAATCCAGCTGAAATAAACCAGCAAGGAAAGCCCGGCGGTAACGCCTGCCATTGCCCAGCCCCATTGCCGCAGTCCTGGTTTTTTGGCTGGCGTGGCGGGCAGGATTTCAGCATCGCGTGCCGCAGCCTGGATATGCGCGGGCGTGAGATTGTGAGTGCTTTCGCCAAATGCCGCGAGCAGCGCCTTGTCGGCCAGGATATTGATGCGGCGCGAAAGGCCGCCGGACAGACGGGCGATTTCCCGGACGACGGCCGCGGGAAATAGATCGGGTCCGCGATAACCGGCGACTTGCAAGCGCCTGCGCAGGTAAGCGGCCGTCTCGGATTCGGACAACGGGGCAAGTTTGAGCCCCAGGGTGATACGGTCCTTGAACTGGCGGATTTTCGGGTCGGCCAAAGTTTGGTCGAGTTCGGGCTGGCCAAACAGAATGATTTGCAGGAGTTTGTCGCGTGCTGTTTCCAGGTTGGTCAGCAGGCGCAGGAACTCGAGCGTCTCCACTGACATGCCTTGCGCTTCCTCGACGAAGATGACAACATGGCGGCCGTGGCTGTGGCGGGAAAGCAGCGCGCCGTTCAACTGATCGAGCAGAGACTGGCGGCTGGCGGAAGCGGACGGCGTAACGCCCAGGTCGGCAAGAATGGCAGCGAGAATGCCATCCGGGTCGAGCGTGGGGTTGCCCAGATACACGCTGTCCACGTTGTCCGGCAGGCATTGCTGCAACATGCGGCAAAGCATGGTCTTGCCACTGCCGACTTCGCCCGTGACCTTGATCAATCCATCGCCGTGCGTGACGGCGTATTCCAGCGTGGCCAGCAGGTCGCCGCGCTGCCCGCCTTCAAACCAGTAGCCGGTGTCGGGCGTGATGCGGAAGGGGGGGGCGGTCAGGCCGAAAAATTCAAGGTACACCTTGGACGCCTATCGATTATTCGCTGCCGTAGGTCTGCATGCGGCTGTACAGGGTTGTCCGGTTGATGCCCAGAATTTTCGCCGCCTGCGAGAGATTGCCGTGCGTCATGTTGAGCGCGGCCTCAACATAGGCTTTTTCCCACTGGCGCAAAGTCTGGTCGAGATTGAAATTGGCCAGGGTTTGCAATTGCTTGCGCGCAGTTTCGATCAGCGCTTTGGCGTCGTTGGGCAGCGGGATTTCCTGCGGATAAGCGGTGTCGGTATCCAGTTCGGCTTCCAGTTGCTCGACGTTGACCTGCATGCCGGGATACTTGGTGGTGAGCCGGATGACAATGTTGCGCAGCTCGCGCACGTTGCCAGGGAAATGATAGTCCTCCCACAATTGTGTAGCGCGGGGATCAAGTTCAAATGGCGTGCAGCGTGCCTCGCGGGCGTAGAAATCGCGGAAATGATCCAGCAGTTTCAGTTTGTCCGGGCCCATTTCGCGCAGAGAGGGCACTGCGATGCTGAATACCGAAAGCCGGTGATAGAGGTCGGCGCGGAAACGGCTGGCCTTGATTTCGGCGCGCAGATCGCGGTTGGTGGCGGCAACGACGCGCGCATTGGATTTGCGCGACTGGGTTTCGCCCACACGCTGGAATTCGCCGTTTTCCAGCACGCGCAACAACTTGGCCTGCAATTCCAGCGGCAATTCGCCGATTTCATCCAGGAACAGCGTGCCGCCTTCGGCCTCCTCGAAGTAACCCGCTCGCGCGGTGGTGGCGCCGGTGAATGCGCCCTTGGCGTAGCCGAACAAGGTCGGCTCGACCAGGGTGGGGGAAATGGCTGCGCAGTTCAGCGCCAGATAAGGCTTGCTCGCCCGCGGCGAGAGTTGATGGAGACTGGAAGCAACTTTTTCCTTGCCGCTGCCGGATTCGCCTTCGATCAGCACCGGGAAAGGGGCGCTGGCATATTGCTGAATCTGCTGGCGCAGTTTGTCCATGCTGGGACTGATGCCGACGATGCCGGAGTCTTGCGTGGGCGCTGGGGCTTTTTCTGCGGAGCGCTCGGCATCCTGGATCATCAGGGCATTGAATAGCAGCGATTTCAGCGTTTCCGGTTCGCAAGGCTTGGCGACAAAATCGATCGCACCCAGCGCGCGCGCATGACGGGCGTTGGCCTCATCGCTCTGGCCGGAAAGCACGATGATCTTGATGCTGGGAGACATGCCCAGCAGGTCGGAAATCAGGGCAAAACCTTCATCCGGCTTGTGCGGTTGCGGTGGCAGGCCCAGGTCGACCAGGGCAAGCTGCGGCGGATTGTTGAGCTGGGTCAGCAGGCTTTTGACCTGTGCCCGCGATTCCGCTGCGGCGACTTCGAAATCCCTTCCCAGGACAAAGCTCAGAGTGTCCGAGATCAGCGGATCATCATCGACAATCAACAAAACGGGTTTGGCCGGCTTGGTCACGCGTACTCCTTCAAATTATTTGAATTTGTTATTGTTTCGGGCAAATGCCCACTGAACTTTAGGGATTTTTGTCGATTTTTCGACGATGCTGCCAGGACAATGCCAGAATGGCCAGCCATTCAAGAACTGTGAACTGTAAAAGATGAAAAATGTACGATTGGAGGATGCGATCGAGATTCGGCCCAACGGGGAGCAACGTGCCTGGATGATCTGGTTGCACGGCCTGGGAGCGGATGGCTATGACCTCGAACCCGTCGCGGAAATGCTGGGGATTGATGGTGTGCGTCATGTTTTGCCGCACGCACCGGTGCGGCCGGTGACAATAAATGGCGGCATGGCCATGCGTGCCTGGTATGACATTGCCGCGGCTGATCTGGAATGGCGGGAAGACGCGGATGGCATGCGCATGTCAGCTGAATGGGTGGCGAATCTTGTACGGACGCTGCGAGCGGAGGCGGATTTTCCCGTCATCCTCGCCGGTTTCTCACAGGGGGCCGTCATCAGCCTGGCGGCAGCATCGCTGGGTGTTGATCCGCTGGGGGTGGTGGCTTTGTCTGGGTATGTGCCGCAATGGGTGGCGGATAAGCCGGAAAACCTGGCGAAGCGGAGAGTCTTCATGGCGCATGGTTCCGCGGATACCGTCATTCCCTTGGCGCTGGCCGAGTCAGGCGCGCAGTTAATAAGGGAGGCAGGCGCTGAACTGGAATGGCGGATTTACCCGATGCCGCACGCTATCTGTACTGAGGAAATCGCCGATCTGCGCGCTGTGGTGATGCGCTGGCTGGGCTAGCCCGGATATTTCACCAAGCCGGCCCGGAATTTTATGCGAAGGCGCATGAGCACAGGCTTTGCAGGATATAGGGCGGCAAACCACTTTGTCCCGCCGGCCTTCGCGGTTGCTGGCGGCCAATTTGCGGCATCTTCGCGCCCCCGCTTCGCGCCAATAGGCTCGGCTATTGGCTTGGCGTGGGATACGCAAATCTGCTCGCAACTTGCCTCGCCACCATCCCGCGACCTGGTGAAATATCCGGGCTAGCCCGGATATTTCACCAGACCGGCCCGGATTTTATGGGAAGGCGAATGAACTTGAATTTCCCCTCAATAATCCGCCCAGATTCAATTGTTAATGATCCGAAGCCTGGCGTGATCCCCAGCCATTTTTGGTAACCAAAAGCCGAGGGTGTTTTTCAGGTTCATTGATTTCGGATCAATCACTGAGCGTGCTGAAACGGACCTGAATCCAGCCTTCGCCCCGCTCGCCCATTTCTTCCAGCTGGATCAGCTTCTTCTTGTCGAGGTGCGTGTATTCGAAAATGCGATTGTGGGCATACTCGGCCGGGTCGAGGATGAGCGTGGCTGTCTGTTCGCTTTCCAGCATCAAAGCAGCGACTGGGCGGGTGATACTGCCGGTGTCGATACCGTTGACTTCATAGGCGGAGCTTTTCTTGCCATACAGCATGGCGAGAGAGAGCGGCTCGGGCAGGATTTCGATGCCGACCGAGCTTTGTGATTCGTTGAATCTTGACAGACGGCGCACGATGCCGGCTGACCAGGTTTTCGCCTGATCGGCTTTAAGACCCACCAGTGCGCCGACTCTTAGCCAGTCCTTGTCCTGCGTTTCGATGGTTGCGCCATAACCACACTCGCTTTCGTTTTCCATGACCCAGCGCTCGGTGTCGGGCAGCGTGGAATAAGGGCCCGAGAACTGTGATGCACGCTCGCGTGTGCGGTCGGTAACAAAGCCGTAGACATGCAGGTCGGTTGCTTCTTCGTAAATCGCATTGTCGCCATAAACGCCGTGCTCGTCGCTGTGCTCGCCCTTGACATGTGTCAGCAGGGGGGCGAATCCATGCACCACCTCGACGACCCGCTTGACGGCATGGCGCGGCCTGCGGCGCTGCTCGCGCTGGCTGAGCGGCGCCCACTGGCGTTCCAGCAGTTCGAGGAGTTCGACGCTCTCGGCGACGCGGGCATCTTCTGTCAGACCGACGCGCGCGGGGGCTTCGCCCTCTTTGAGCCGGGCGTGCAGGGTTTTCAGTTTGGCCAATAGTTCCAGCGTGGACCAGTAACGCGCATCGGCTTCTCCGCCCGTCTTGCGGATACGCCGCGCGCCGCGGTCTTCGTGGAGATGGGCGGCGAAAACATGTTGTTCGGCATCGAGGGTATGACTCAGCGGCATCCGGTCCAGCCAGCTTTCCAGCCAGCGGTCGATCAGGTCGATCTGGCGCGGATATAGCGAGCCGGGGTTGGCCAGATCCAGCATCAGGGCATGCAGATATTCACGTTCACACTGGCTGGTGGATGGCTCATTCGCATGCAGCGAGAGTTTCTTCTGATGGAAGCCTTCATTCTCGGCGAACAAATACAGATGATGCAGGCGCAGCCACATTTTCTCGCTGGGCTGCTGGTAACGGATGAAACGCCATTTGATGAGCTGGCGGAACCCGCGCAGTGCGCAGAGCGTGGCCAGCGGGATAAAGGGTTCGAGCCTGGAGCGTGACGGGTTACGTGAGAAATTGACGGTAAAGCTGTGACAGGCGCGCACGATTTCCCAGTTGAGGTTGTAGATGGCGTGCCAGAGCTGGCTTTCGATCACGCGCGACATGCGCGGGTTGCGCAGATACTGGAAAGCCAGCGTGGCCTGCAAGTCCTGCGACTTGGTCGCCAGCAGCATGAGGATTTCCAGGCGTTCCGGCGTGAGTTCGTGGATGTTTTCGTTGAAGCGTTTGACTTCGGCGAGCAGGGCCTGTTGCGCCTTGAGCGCGTCGCCTGCCGGCAGGTTTTCGACCCAGCGCGTAATGGATTTGAGGCTGGACAGGGGATCGTCCGAGCGTCCGCGTGCGCCAAGTAAGCGGTTTACGCCGCCAGAGAGAGCTTCAACCAATTTTCCCATGCGCCGGATTTTCCCCTGAGGGCCTCTTACATATTGTTAATCTTGGTTAACATGATGTTGAAAAATGACGACGAGGGTGTGAAGCTGTTTTCGGCAATCGTTTCGAAATGCGCTTGTATCCCGCACACACCCTACTTTCTTTGTCGCAGGTTTCTTTTCAGTCCTATCCGAGCTTTTCCGCGACCCATGTTTTTGCGGCAGCCAAGGCTTCCGGCAGCTTGCCGGGCTGGGTGCCGCCTGCCTGGGCCATGTCTGGCCGCCCGCCGCCTTTACCGCCAACCTTGCTGGCGACGAAGTTGACCAGTTCGCCGGCCTTGATCCTGCTGGTTAGATCTGCGCTCACCATGGCCACCAGGCTGACTTTGTCATCCGTGGCCGATCCCAAGATCAGTGCGCAGGATTTCAGCTTGTCTCTTAGTTTATCGGCTGTTTCTCGCAATGATTGAGGGTCACCCTCGATTTGTGCAGCCAACACCT
>CAZVBY010000002.1:0-46198 GCA_964625895.1 uncultured Thiobacillus sp. | reverse complement strand
TTTAGCGAATGATGCCGCGCTCCGCTCTACGCAGAAACTCTACCAGCGCAGCCACTTCGGGCGCGGTTTCGGTTTCCAGATTTGCCAGCGATTCCTGCAAGGTAAGGCCTTCGCGGTACAGCGTTTTGTAGGCACGCTTGAGCACGGCGAGCATTTCAGGCGTAAAGCCGCGCCGCTTCAAGCCTTCGGAATTCAGGCCGTGCGGCGTGACCGGCGAACCTGCCGCCATGACGTAGGGCGGGATGTCCTTGTAGACAATGGAGCCGCCTGCGGTCATGACATGCGCGCCGATCTTGCAGAACTGGTGAATCGCCGTCATGCCGCCCAGCACAGCGTGGTCGCCGATTTCGACATGACCGCCCAGTGTGGTGTTATTGGCAAACACGGTGTGATTTCCCACGATGCAGTCGTGCGCGATGTGCACATAGGCCATGAACCAGTTATGGCTGCCAATGCGGGTTACGCCGGTATCCTGCGCGGTGCCGGTGTTGAAGGTGCAGAATTCGCGGATGGTGTTGCCATCGCCGATTTCCAGGCGCGTGGGCTCGTTGGCGTATTTCTTGTCCTGGGGCTGGCCACCAACTGCTGCAAACGGAAAAATGTGGTTGCGCTTGCCAATGATGGTATGGCCGCTAATGACGACGTGCGCGCCGACACGAGTCCCCTCTCCAATCTGCACATGCGGGCCGACAACGGCATACGCGCCGATTTCCACGCTGTCGTCGATATTCGCACTCTCAACGATGGCGGTCGGGTGAATTCGCGGCATGTCACATATCCCTGAGTGCGGCCATCATTTCGGCCTCGGCCACCACTTCGCCATCGACCTCTGCGCGGGTAGCGTATTTCCAGATACCACGCATGTTGCGCAGGGGTTCCGCCTTGAGAATGAGCTGGTCGCCCGGTTGCACCGGTTTCTTGAATCGTGCGCCGTCGATACCGGCAAAGTACACAACGGAGTTCTCGTCCGGCACCTTGTCTACGGTCACATAGGACAGAATGGCCGCCGCCTGGGCCAGGGCTTCCAGGATCAGCACGCCCGGCATGACCGGATGGTGCGGGAAATGCCCGGGAAAATGCGGCTCGTTCATGGTCACATTCTTGAGTGCGATGATTCGCTTGCCTGCCTCGACCTCCAGCACGCGATCCACCAGCAGGAATGGGTGGCGATGCGGCAAATGCCGCATGACTTCATTGATGTCCATGGTTTTCATTTGTCTTTTCCTTCGATTTCCGCAATCCGTTTCTCCAGCTCCTTGATCCGCGAGGCCAACTTGCCGATATTGCGCAGGTATACCGCATTTCTGAGCCATTCTTCGTGCTCGGAAAACGGTAGCGCTGATGTATAGGTGCCCGCCTTGTTCAGTGACTTTGTAATCAGTGTATTGGTCGATATTCGCACACCATCGGTGATTTCGATGTGTCCGAAGATCATTGCGGCTCCACCAATCATGCAATGCTTGCCAATTTTTGCGCTACCCGCGATGCCCGTACAAGCGGCAATGGCGGTATGCGCGCCGATGTGGACGTTATGCGCCACCTGGATGAGATTGTCGAGCTTGACCCCTTCTTCGATGACGGTGTCGTCCAGCGCGCCGCGGTCAATGGTGGTACAGGCGCCGATTTCGACATCATCGCCGATCAACACTCGTCCAGTTTGCGGAATCTTTACCCAGCGGCCTTTTTCGTTCGCCAAGCCGAACCCGTCCGAACCAATCACGCAGCCGCTGTGCAAAATCACCCGGCTGCCCACCCTGCATCGTGGATAAACCGTTACGTTGGCATAAAGCAGGCAATCATCGCCAATCACCGTTTCCTCGCCAACGACTGTGTTGGCCCCGATCACCGTACGCGCACCGATGCGAGCCGCTTTGCCGACCACGGCTCCGGGAGACACGCTTGCAGAGGGGTCCACAAAGGATTCTGGATGCACAACAGCGCCGGGCTGCACGCCAGGGGCCACTTCAAGCGGCGGATTGAGCAAAGCCGACACGCGCGCGTAGTAAAGGTAGGGGTTATCGACGATGATGCGTGGAATGCGCGTCAGTTCGCGCCCCTCTGGCGGCAGAATCAGCGCGCCAGCACGGGTCTGGGCAAGTTGCTTAAAATACTTCGGCTGGGAAACAAAGGCGATATCCAGCGCATCGGCAGTTTCCAGCGAAGCAACACGCGTCACGCGCGTGGATTGATCGTCGAGTAATTCACCGCCCAGTTTGGCGACAATATCCGCGAGGGCGAGGGAATCTGGCACGTGGCTGCGCTTATCGATCACCCAACTCTTTCATCACGCGTTCCGTGATGTCGATCTTGGGATTGAAATAAACAGCCTGTTCAACGATGAGGTCGTATTTTTCGGCCCTGGCAATCTCCAGGATGGCTTTGCGCGCCCTCTCCTGGATTGCGCCCAGTTCCTCGTTACGCCGCAAATTCAGGTCTTCGCGGAACTCACGGCTTTGTCGCTGAAATTCCCGGTTGAGATTGGCCAGATCGCGCTCCCGGTTCTTGCGCTCGGCATCGGACATGGTGACGCCTTCCTTGTCCAGCAACGCCTGCAAATCGCGGGCCTGTTTGGCCATTTTTTGCAGTTCCTGCTCGCGCGGGGAAAACTCCCTTTCCAGCTTTTTTTGCGCCCGAACGGATAGTGGCGCTTCACGCAACAGACGTTCCGTGTTGACGAAGCCGATTTTCTCGGCCAGCACCTGGCTGGGTAAAAGCACCAGCCCCAAGAGTAATAGCGGAGCCGAAAAAGCAAATTTCATGATTTAGTCGCCCTCCTGGCTTAGAACGAGCTACCCATATTGAATTGAAACACTTGCGTCTTGTCCCATTCGTCCTTGTTGAGTGGATGAGCCAAACTGAACTTGAGAGGCCCAAGCGGCGAGTTCCAGGCAAGACCCAGCCCGACCGAATAACGCAAATCCTCCAGACCAAATTTGTTTGATCCGAAACGCGCGTCACCACTGCCGAAAACACCGCCAACATCAAGGAATGTTGAGAGTCGCACGGAATTGTCCTTGATGCCGGGCATGGGAAAAAGCAATTCCACGTTACCCAGCAGCTTGGTATCGCCGCCCAGTGCAACAATATCGCAGTCCGCCAGCGTGGCAGGTACGCAAGCGGCGGCGGAAGATTTTGGCGCCGGCGTCTTGGGACCAATGGTGCCATTTTCAAATCCGCGCACTGAGCTTACGCCCCCAGCGAAGAAATTACGGAAGAAAGGCAGCGGCTTGCCACCCAAACCGCCGCCGTAGCCGATTTCGCCATTCAGCATCAGCGTGAAATCCTTGCTCAACGGGAAATATTGTTGATGCTGCATGGAGAACTTGTAGTACTGCAAATCTCCCGGGGGAGCGCCAAACTCGATTGCCGCACGCTGTAGCGAGCCTTTGGTCGGAAACAGGAAATTGTCACGGGAATCCCGCGCGAATGAGGCATCCATTCGCAATGTATTGTTCGTATTGCCGAAATCCCTTACGAAATTCTGATATTGAATGGGGCTGTTGGCTGTCGTATCGACCACAAAGCGTTCAATTCCGGCACCGAACATGATGGTGTCTTTCTCGTTGATCGGCAGGCCAAAACGCAACCCCAATCCCATGGTGGAAGACTCGTATTCGCCAACGCCGTCCAAGGAAGAAGCATCGACATCGCGCTTGTACAAATCGTATCCCAGGCTCACGCCGTCCATTGTGTAGTACGGATTGGTGAACGACAAGGAATAGACCGTGTTGACACTGCCATTGTTGATCTGCAAAGCCAGGCGGTTGCCGGTGCCAAAGACATTGTTCTGGTTGATCGAACCGGACAGCACCAAACCTTCGGCTGAGGAAAATCCCGCGCCCAGCAGCACGTTACCGGTGGCCTTTTCCGCCACGCTGATGTTGACGTCAACCTGATCTGCCGTGCCCGTCACGGCGGGCGTCTCGACATTCACTTCATTGAAAAAACCGAGGCGGTTCAGGCGTTCCCGCGACAGGTTGATTTTCTCGCCGTTATACCAGCCACCTTCCATCTGGCGGATTTCGCGACGGATAACTTCATCGCGGGTTTTACTGTTGCCCGCGACATTGACGCGGTTGACGTACACACGCCGACCCGGATCGAGAAACAGCGTGAAGGCGACCTGATGCTTATCCTTGTCCAGTTCAGGTACGGCATTGACGTTGGCGAAGGCATAGCCATCATTTCCAAGACGATCGGAAATCTTGCGGGAAGTATCAGCCAGCTTCTCGCGCGAGAAAACTTCGCCCGGCTTGATCATCACCAGCTTCTTCAGTTCCTGCTCCGGCACCAGGGTCTGGCCCGCGAACTTGATGTCGGAAACTGTATATTTCGGCCCTTCCGTCATGTTGACGGTAATGTAGATATCCTTCTTGTCAGGGCTAATGGAGACCTGGGTTGAATCGATGTTGAATTCAAGATAACCCTGGTTCAGGTAAAAGGAACGCAGGCCCTCGATATCACCGGACAATTTGGTTTTGGAATATTGATCGTCCCTGGTGTACCAGGACAACCACCCGGGGGTCGACGAGCTAAAGAGACCCAAGAGTCTTTTGTCATTGAACGCCTTGTTGCCAACCAGGTTGATCTGGCGGATTTTTGCCGCCTCGCCTTCCACCACGTCAAACTGGAGCGCCACGCGGTTGCGCTCTAGCGGCGTAGTCGTGGTGACGACCTCGACGGAATATTTGCCACGATTGAAATACTGCCGCTTCAACTCCTGTTCGGCACGCTCCAGTTGCGCCCGGTCGAACACGCGGCCCTCGGCGAGTCCGTACTGCTTGAGTGCGCCCTTGAGGTCATCCTCGGAAAATTCCTTGGTGCCGGCGATGGTCAATTTCGAAATCGACGGCCTTTCCTCGACCGCCACGATCAGCACATCGCCTTGCGCCTCAAGTCTGACATCCTTGAAAAATCCGGTCGCAAACAAGGCCTTGATGGCGGCAACGGCCCGCTCGTCGTCCAATTTCTCGCCAACCTTGACCGGCAGATAGCTGAACACTGTTCCCGCCTCGGTGCGTTGCAGACCTTCGACCCGAATATCGCGGATGACGAAGGGTTCGATCGCAAAAGCAGAGCCGGCCATGGCGGCCAAAACAAGCGATGCGGTGATGCGTTTGTTCATTTTTGAAATCACCTTAACAGGAATCCTTGGCTGGTTCATCGGGAAAATTGCCGGACAATATCGTTAAACAAAGCCGTGAAGATCAGCGCGCCAAGAACGACCACGCCGATACGTGCGCCAATGTCCTGGACTTTATCCGACAACGGCCTACCCCGGAAAACTTCGAAAATATAATACACAAGATGGCCACCATCCAATAATGGCACTGGCAGCAGGTTGATGATCCCAAGGCCAATGCTGATCACGGCAAGAAAGCCCAGAAAACTTATCCACCCCTGTTGCGCGGTCTGCCCGGCATAATCCGCAATGGAAATCGGCCCGGACAGATTGCGCCAGGAAACCTCTCCCAGCACCATGCGGCCCAGCATTTTCAGATTGAACACCACGGTATCCCAGGTTTTCTCAACTGCACGTCCCATCGCTTCGATCAGTCCGTAGCGTTGTTCGGTGCGCAACGGCTTGAATAATTCGGGGTCGACTTCCGGCCCGGCTCCTACCCGACCGATCAAAGCGCCGCGCTCTGTCACGGCCGCAGGCGCGATACGTAACGTGCGTCGTTCTCCTGTGGCGCCTTCCACCAGCAAATGGATTTCACGACCGGGATGTGCGCGAACAGCCTTTGAAAACGCTTGCCAGGACTCGATGGCGTCATCGTTCACCGCAAGAATGCGATCGCCTTTGCTGAGCCCCGCTCTCTCGGCCACACTATCGCGCTCTACACGGCCGATGACTGGCGCAAGCGGCGGAGAATAAGGTCTAAGACCGATGATATCCGCGCCATTCTCCATGTCGCTCACATCGACCCGGCCAAGTTCCAGAGTTCGTTGCTCGCCGTTGGCCAGTTCCAGCACCGCCGAACCTTTACGGCTGGCGACATCCAGCAGCGTGATGTGCAAGTCGGCGAACGTCTGGACAGGGTTGCCGTCAATTCGCGCAATCTCGTCACCATCCTTAAGACCGGCCAGTGCGGCGGGGGTATCACGGCCTGGCTCACCAATGACAGGCTTGAGCGCGGGCAGGCCATGCACGAACAATATCCAGAACACCACAATCGCCAGCAGGAAATTCGCCAGCGGCCCGGCAGCCGCTATCATCATGCGCCGCCACACCGTGGCACGGTTGAAGGCGCGCGGCAATTCCTCCGCCGCCACCGGGCCTTCACGCTCATCGAGCATTTTCACGTAACCGCCCAAAGGCAGCAGACCGACGGCCCACTCCGTGCGATCACGGCCGTAACGATGGCTGAGCAGCGGCCGCCCGAAACCGACCGAGAATTTCAGAACCTTGACGCCTGACCACCTTGCCGCGAGGTAGTGGCCGTACTCATGCACCACAACCAGGATACCGATGACAAGCAGAAATGACAGCAGTGTCGTCATGCGTTCTCAGGCCGCCTCGCACGATGCCAGAAACTCGCCTGCTAGCGCCCGTGCCTGCGCGTCGCTTTGCAGCAGGTCTTCCAGACCGCCAGGTTGCGACAAAGGCTGGCGAGACAGCACATGGGCGATGGCCTCCGGAATATCGGAAAACGCGCATCGACCGCCGAGGAAGGCGTCGACAGCCATTTCGTTGGCGGCATTGAGCATGGCAGGCCCGTAGCCACCCGACCGCAAGGCATCGAAAGCCAGTTGCAGACAAGGAAAACGTTTGAAGTCCGGCTCCTCGAACTGGAGGTTTCCGCCAAACAGGTTCAGCGGCGCAACGCCTGCCTCAAGACGTTCTGGAAATCCCAGGGCAAAGGCTATCGGAGTACGCATGTCCGGCGTACCCAGTTGCGCCATGACCGATCCATCGCGGTATTCGACCAGGGAGTGGATGATGCTTTGCGGATGCACCAACACCCGGATACGGTCTGGCTGCGCGTTGAACAACCAGCGCGCCTCGATCACCTCCAGGCCCTTGTTCATCATGCTGGCCGAATCGACGGAAATTTTTTTGCCCATGACCCAGTTGGGATGCGCCACCGCCTGCTCCGGCGTGGCAGCCGCCATCTGTTCAGCGCTCCATGTGCGAAAGGGGCCGCCGGAAGCTGTCAGCCAGATGGTGTTTACGCCAGCCTCATCCAGGTCGCCATTAAAATCCCCAGGCATGGCCTGGTAGATGGCACTGTGCTCTGAGTCGATCGGCAGCAGCACCGCGCCGCTGTCACGAACGGCATCCATGAATAACTGGCCGGACACCACCAGCGTTTCCTTGTTGGCGAGCAGGATACGCTTGCCAGACTTTGCCGCTGCCAGCGTCGCTGGCAGGCCGGCAGCGCCGACGATGGCGGCCATCAGCGTGCTCACTTCCGGTGCTGTGGAAACGTCCACCAACGCCTGCGCACCCTCCAGCACCTGCGTCGCCGACCCGGCAGCGCGCAGCCGTTGCCGCAATTCAGCAGCGGGCGCAGGCTCGGTCATGACCGCGTAACGCGGTTTGAATTGCAGACACTGCCGACACAGTTTTTCCGCCTGCGTCGCGCCAGTCAGGGCAAAAACCGAAAAGCGTTCAGGATGCCTTGCGATGACATCCAGGGTATTAACACCGATGGTGCCGGTTGCGCCGAGTATGGTCAGTACCTGTGTCTTCATGAGGCGCGTTTCAAATCCAGGAAACAAAGTGAAGGATACCGGCCGCCACTGGCAAGGCGGCTGTCAGCGCATCAACCCGATCCAGCACGCCACCATGTCCAGGCAAAATATTGCCACTATCCTTGAAGCCGGCAATCCGTTTCATCCACGACTCGAACAGGTCGCCGAGGATGGCAAAATACAAAAGTGCGGCTGCCAGCACCAGCGCACCGACAATACGCAATCCATGAACTGCGGCGCTCATTGCCGAGGCATAGAGCAGCAGCGCCAGCACCGCGCCAGCCACTCCTTCCCAGGATTTTCCGGGGCTGATTTGCGGCGCCAACTTATGGCGGCCAAACCGGCGTCCCGCGTAGTAAGCCGCCGTATCCGCGATCCACACGACCGCGAGCACCCCCAACAACAGCCAGGGAGTACGTTCGCGCAAAGCGGACAGTGCGGCCGATGCCGGCAAAATTACGATCGTACCCGTCATCGCGCGCAAGAATAGATTCTCGACACGCCAGCGATTGGCCAACCATAACGGCGCGACCAGCACCCAGAACACCGCAGCCAAGGCCCACAAGACCAGCAAGCCAAATGACTGCGCGGGCTGCAAGCTGGCAGTCAGTGCCAATGCAGCCATGCCGGCCCCATAGATCTTCGGTGCCATGCCCGGAAACCCGCAAATCCGCGCCCATTCATAAGCAGCCGCCCCCGCCACCGCAGCAATCAGCAAGGCCCAGACCACCCGTGGCGCAAAAAACAGCGCAGGGGTGAGAATCAGCAGCAGGACAATGGCCGTTTTGACGCGGCTATTCATGCTGAACCGCCACGGTCTCTTTGATCTGCTCGCTGGTGCGACCGAATCTGCGCTCGCGCCTTTGGTAGGATTCGATCGCCTTATCCAGTTCGACTGCGTCAAAATCAGGCCACAGGCAATCAGTAAAATAAAGTTCTGAATACGCCAGCTGCCATAGCAGAAAATTGCTGATGCGCTGCTCGCCACCCGTGCGGATGAACAGATCGGGTTCGGGAGCATCCGCCAGGCTGAGTTTGCCAGCAAGCTCTTCCTCGGTGATGGGATGTTGTCTTCCGGGCTCGCCCAACAGCGCATTGACGGCCTGCAGGATATCCCAGCGTCCTCCATAATTGGCCGCAATGTTCAACGTCAGCCGCTTGTTTCCGTGCGTTAGCGCTTCGCCTTCGGCGATCAGCTTGTTCAGGCGCGGCCCAAACCGGGCCAGGTCTCCGACAATGCGCAAACGCACGCCATTCTTGTGCAACTTGTCGACTTCACGCTCAAGAGCCAGCACAAACAGCTCCATGAGCTTGGTCACTTCATCTTCTGGACGCCGCCAATTTTCAGAGCTGAAAGCGAACAGCGTAAGCTGTTCCACCCCGCGCTCGATGCAGGCCTTGACGACTTCCCTGACCGTATCGACGCCCCGCTTGTGGCCCGCCACGCGAGGCATGAAGCGTTGCTTGGCCCAGCGTCCATTGCCATCCATGATGATGGCGATGTGTCGGGGAACTCCCCTCGTTTCGGGGATATCGGTAGTGGAGCTTTTGAAAATCATGGCCAATGGCCAGCGCGCGGCGATCAAACCGCCATCAGGTCGTTTTCCTTGGCTTGCAGCAATTTATCGATCTCGGCAATGAATTTGTCGGTCAGTTTCTGCACATCATCCTGCCCACGGCGTTCCTCGTCTTCGCTGGCTGTCTTGTTCTTGACCATATCCTTCAGCGCAGTATTGGCATCGCGGCGCACATTGCGCACCGCCACGCGGGCATTCTCACCCTCGCCCTTCACGACCTTGATCAGGTCGCGCCGGCGTTCCTCGGTCAGCGCAGGCATGGGCACGCGGATAATGTCGCCCTGTGTAGCCGGGTTCAGACCTAGATCGGATTCGCGGATCGCTTTTTCCACCTTGCCGACCATGTTTTTCTCCCACGGCTGAACACCGATGGTACGCGCATCGATCAGGGTGACATTGGCAACCTGAGGAACCGCGGTCAAGCTGCCATAGTAATCGACCAAAACGTGATCAAGTATGCCGGTATGCGCGCGGCCAGTACGCACTTTGCCCAGGTCGGCTTTCAGCGCCTCGATGGTCTTCTGCATTTTCTGCTCGGCGGACTTTTTCACGTCCGCGATAGTCTGATCAGCCATGATTTTTTCTCCTTAACTCAGCGTCACGCGCGTGCCTTCATCCTCGCCCATCACCACCCGCTTCAAGGCGCCAGGCTTGAAGATGCTGAATACCGCCAGCGGCAGACCCTGCTCGCGGCAAAGCGCAAATGCGGCCAGGTCAAGTACGCCCAGATTTTTGGCAATGGCCTCGTCAAAGCTCAGCCGCTCGTAACGGATGGCTGCCGCATCTTTTTTGGGGTCGGCGGTATACACGCCATCGACCTTGGTCGCCTTGAGCATGAGTTCCGCGCCGATTTCAGCGCCGCGCAAGGCGGCCGCCGTGTCGGTGGTAAAAAAGGGATTGCCCGTGCCGCCACCAAAAATAACGACCTGACCATTTTGCATGTGTCGCAGGGCAATCTCACGCTCAAACGCTTCGCCGACATGGGCGATGCTGACCGCCGTCATCACCACGGCCGGTACATTTGCAGCCTGCAAGGCATCTTTCAGTGCAAGCGAATTCATCACCGTGGCCAGCATCCCCATGCTGTCGGCCGTGGCACGATCCATGCCGCCCAGGGCGCCTGTGGCGCCGCGAAACAGATTGCCGCCGCCCACCACGATGCCCACCTGCACCCCCAGTTCGGCCACATCCTTGATCTGCGCCACAATGCCCGAGAGCGTACCCGCATGGTAGCCAAAGGCTTCCGGACCCATCAGCGCCTCGCCGGACAGCTTGAGGAGGATGCGTTTGTATGCCGGTTCGGGCATATCAGGCCTTGCCTGCCTGCGCCATCACCTCGGCAACAAAGTCGTCCTTCTTCTTCTCGATGCCCTCGCCCACGATGTACAGCGTAAAACTGGCCACCGAGGCGCCTTTGGATTTCAACAGTTGCTCGATGGTCTGCTTGTCATCTTTGACAAAGGGCTGGCCAAGCAAGGTTACTTCCTTGAGGTACTTGGTGACGGCACCCTCGACCATCTTGGCAACGATATCCGCCGGCTTGCCGGATTCGGCGGCCTTTTGCGCAGCGACCGAGCGCTCTTTTTCAATCAGGTCTGCAGGCACGTTTTCCTTTGACAGCGACACTGGCTTGCTGGCTGCGATATGCATGGCAATATCCTTGGCCAGCGATTCATCGCCGCCCACCACATCCACCATCACGCCGATTTTGGCGCCGCCATGCACATAGCTGGCCAGGCGGCCCTGTGCGGCGTTGCGTACAAAACGGCGCAGGCTCATGTTCTCGCCGATTTTTCCAACCAACTGTGTGCGCACTTCCTCAACGGACTTGCCGCCCATATCCATAGCGGATAATGCCGCCACGTCAGCGGGATTATTCTTGGCGACCATTTCGGCCAGCGTTTTAGTGAAAGCCAGGAAGTCATCGTTCTTGGCCACAAAATCGGTTTCGCAGTTGACTTCAATCATGGCGCCCAACTTGGCATCGGGGCTGATATAGATGCCTACCACGCCTTCAGCGGCAATACGGCCTGCTGCCTTGGTCGCTTTGTTGCCAAACTTCACACGCAGGATTTCCTCTGCCTTGACCAAGTCGCCACCCGCCTCGGATAACGCTTTCTTGCAATCCATCATGGGGGCATCGGTGCGGTCACGCAGGTCCTTCACCATGCTTGCGGTAATTTCCGCCATTTGAAACTCCTTGGATATCTCTAAATAATGCTGCGTTAATGCAAAACGAGGGGCTGACGCCCCTCGTGTCAACCGGCAGAAACCAATCAGGCGCCGCCTTCTTCTTCCTCGACAAACTCCTCGTCACCGCCCACCAATTCCTGAATCACCTGGGCACGGCCTTCAAGCACGGCATCCGCCATACCGCGTGCATACAGACGAATGGCGCGGCTGGAGTCATCATTGCCGGGGATGACGTAATCCACGCCTTCCGGACTGTTGTTGGTGTCCACTACGCCAATCACGGGGATACCCAGTTTCATGGCTTCGGTAATCGCGCCTTTTTGATAGCCCACATCAATGATGAAAATGGCATCAGGCAGCGTATTCATTTCGCGGATGCCGCCCAGGCTGCGGTTAAGCTTTTCGACTTCGCGCTGCTGCAAGAGCGTTTCCTTTTTGGACAGCTTCCCGGATTCAGCCAGCGCGGCCTCCATTTCATTGAGACGCTTGACCGATTGCTTGACCGTTTTGAAATTGGTCAACATGCCACCCAGCCAGCGGTGGTTCACAAAAGGCATTCCGGCCCGAACCGCCTCCTCGCCGACAATCTCGCGCGCCTGACGCTTGGTGCCAACAAACAGGATAGAGCCTTTGTTGGACGCCAGTTGACGGACAAACTTGGCCGCTTCCTCGAACATCGGCAAGGTCTTTTCGAGGTTGACGATGTGAATCTTGTTGCGATGGCCAAAAATGAACGGGGCCATCTTGGGGTTCCAGTAACGGGTCTGGTGGCCAAAATGAACACCGGCCTCCAGCATTTGACGCATGGTCACGGACATACAATTTCCTTTCAAAGGTTGAGCCTCCACCCGCCTGGCGCCACCTTAAACAATTCAGGCAGCGCACCTCTGGTTCCATGAACTTAACTTAACAAAGCAGCAAGCCATGGAGGCAGGTGTGTGAATTTTCCCGGACTTAATCCCGGGAAGACTGCTATTTTAATTTGATTAAGTACTTATTTTCAAGGGAAAATGCAGTTTTACCGAATTTCCCCCGGCAATGTCCGTCACCCTCAAAACTCCAGAAGAAATCGAAAAAATGCGCATGGCGGGACGCTTGGCCTCGGAAGTGCTGGATTACATCACGCCTTACGTCAAACCCGGGGTCACCACGGGCGAGTTGGACAAACTGTGCCACGACTACATGGTGAATGTGCAGGGGACGATTCCGGCGCCGCTCAATTACACGCCGCCGGGGCATGTGCCCTACCCCAAGTCGATCTGCACTTCGGTCAACCACCAGGTCTGCCATGGCGTGCCGGGCGACAAGGTGCTGAAGAACGGCGATGTCGTGAATCTCGACATCACGGTCATCAAGGATGGCTGGCATGGCGATACCAGCCGCATGTTCATGGTGGGCGAGGTGTCGATCCAGGCCAAACGTCTGATCCAGATCACCTACGAATCGATGTGGGTGGGCATCAGCCAGGTCAAGCCCGGCGCGACGCTGGGTGATATCGGCGCGGCAGTCCAGAAACACGCAGAAGGTCACGGCTATAGCGTAGTGCGCGAATTCTGCGGCCACGGCATTGGCGCCAGGTTTCACGAGGATCCGCAGGTGCTGCATTATGGCAAGCCGGGCACGGGCATGAAACTGCAACCCGGCATGACTTTCACCATTGAGCCCATGATCAACGCCGGCAAAAAGGACATCCGCCAGCTTGGCGATGGCTGGACCATCGTCACAAAAGACCACAGCCTGTCTGCGCAATGGGAGCACACGGTGCTTGTAACCAAGAGCGGATTTGAGGTGTTGACCATCTCTAACGGCAGTCTGGCGCCGCCGGCCTTCGTCCCACAAGGCGCCTGATGGCGGTCGAGGCAGCCTCTGCGCCTCTGCCGGGTAATTTGCGCAGCCGCATCAGGCAAGCCCGCGACGCGCTCGCCGCCAGGTTCCTCGCCGCCCCGCACCCGCAGCACTATCTTCAGCGCCACGCCCGGCTGGTCGACCTGGCGCTGACCGAACTGTGCGAAGCGTTATTGCCATATGACGTCTGCCTGGCCGCGGTCGGCGGTTATGGGCGAGAAGAGCTGTTTCCCGCGTCGGATGTCGATGTGCTGATACTGATTCCGCACGTGCCGGACGAAGACCTGAAAGCACATCTCGAATCCTGGGTACAGGCCTGCTGGGACGTTGGCCTGGAAATCGGCCACAGCATCCGCACGCCTGAAGAATGCGCGGAAGAAGCCGCCAAGGACATCACGATCGAAACCACCCTGCTCGAGGCACGACGCATCTGGGGAAGTCAGGCGCTATACGATCTATTCCGGGAAAGGTTTGACGCCAATTTCGAGCCGCGTCGTTTTGTCGAGGGCAAGCTGCTGGAACAGAAAAACCGGCACAACCGTTTCGAGGATAGCGCCTATAAGCTGGAACCCAACTTGAAAGACAGCCCCGGCGGCCTGCGTGATCTGCATATGATCCACTGGCTGGGATTGGCGGCCAAAGCAGGCGGTAACTGGCGCACTCTGGCGCGTTCCGGCGTCTTGCCCGACGCGGAAGCCCGGCGCTTGGCAAAAACCCATCGTTTGCTCAATTTGCTGCGCATCCACTTGCATCTCCTCGCACGACGCCGTGAGGACCGCCTCGCTTTCGACTATCAGGCGCGGCTGGCGGAATTGCTCGGCCTGCAGGCCACCCGCACCCGACGTGCGAGCGAGTTGCTCATGCAGCGTTATTACCGGGCTGCGCAACAAGTACAGTTGTCCAATGAATTGCTGCTGCCCATGTTGCGCGCGCGCGCGCTTGGCGAAAGGGTTAGCGCCCAAGCGCTGGACAATGAATTTGCCTTGCACGGCAACACGCTCAGCCTCGTCGACCCGACGCTGTTCGAGCGCGATCCAGGCGCCCTTTTGCGCGCTTTTCTGATTGCAATGCGGCATTCTGCGCGGGCATTCGCCCCTGATCTGCTTCAGGCGCTTTGGCAGGCGCGGCTGCGTGTTGATGCCGCTTTCCGCGCGATGCCCGCAAACCGCGCTGCCTTCCTCGCCATCCTGCGTGAGCCGCATGGTGTGACCTGGGCCATCAAGGCCATGGCCCGATATGGCATTCTGGGCCGTTATTTGCCTGCATTCGGCCGCATCTCCGGCCAGATGCAGCACGATGGCTTTCATGTTTACACCGTCGACGAACACACGCTCGCGGCGCTGCGCAACATTCGTCGCTTCACCGTAGCCGAGTTCGCGCATGAATATCCGCTGGCCTCGCGCCTGATTTCAGGATTCGAGCGGCCAGAATTGCTCATTCTGTCCGCACTTTTTCATGACATTGCCAAGGGCCGCGGCGGCGATCACTCGCAACTGGGCATGCGTGATGCCCGGCGGTTTTGCCGGGCTCATCGCCTGCCGCGCGAGGATGTGGATCTGGTAGCCTGGCTGGTGCGCGAACACCTGTCCATGTCGCGCACCGCACAAAAGGAAGATTTGAGCGACCTGGATGTCATTGGAAACTTTGCCCGCAAGTGCGGCGATGTCAGGCATCTCGATGCGCTGTATATCCTGACCGTGGCGGATATTCGCGCGACCAGCCCCAAAGTCTGGAATGCCTGGAAAGGCAAATTGCTGGAGGACCTGTATTACGCTACGCGCGCGCGCCTGACAGGCGAATCGCGCGCCACCAGCGGCATCTCTGAAAAACAGGCCGAGGCGCGCGCCAAACTTGCTCTCTACGGCATTCAACCGGAATCAGCCGGTAATTTGTGGCAAACGCTGGATGAAAGCTATTTCCTGCGTTTTGACGCCAATGACATCGCCTGGCATGCGCGCATGCTCTGGCAAAAGCCTGACAGTCCCCATGCCATCGTCCGTGCCCGCCTCTCCCCCGTTGGTGAAGGCATTCAGCTACTGGTTTACTGCCCCGACATGCGGGATTTGTTCGCGCGTGCATGTGGTTTCCTCGCGCGCAACCAGTTTTCAGTTGTCGAGGCGAAAATTCACACCACCCGGCATGGCCATGCCCTGGATAGTTTTCAGGTGCTGGACGACGGTAAACGCGAAGTCCACTACCGCGATTTTCTGCAATTCATGGAACATGAACTCACGCAGGCGCTCGACCCTGCCCGGGCTCCCGAGCCAGTACCACCGGGCCGGCATTCTCGCCGCCTGCGGCATTTTCCCATTCAACCGGAAATCGAAATTCAACCCGACGAACGCGGCCGTTATCATGTTCTATCCATCACTTGCGGTGACCGAGCCGGGTTGCTGCATGCGATTGCGCAGGCTTTCCAACGACATGACATCGCGCTCTACAGCGCCAAAATCCATACGCTGGGCGAACGCGTCGAGGATCGCTTTTTGATCCGCGGGGAAGCACTGGAAAAACAGAAAAGCCTGCTGGAACTGGAGCGCGATTTACTGGCGACCCTGTCGGGCTGACAAATCAAATTTGCGGTCGCGCGTATTCGTCGATATACCGACCCCGCGCGGGAGCCCGGCGGGTGACGCCGGATTTCTTGCGTTCCGGCTTTTTTTCGTCCTGCTTCTCTCCCCAGCCAGCCTGCGGTTGGGGACGGTTGCGTTGAGGACGAACCGGAGCGCCTCCGACAACGCTACTGATAGGTTCGTCCGCTGTGAAAGATTGCTTGTTATTCTGCATGTTCTTGTTATCCGCCTTGTTGTTATCAGGCCGCCGCGCGCCACTCTTTCAGGCTGGACGCCAGGTTACGGGTCAGGAACAGGAGCGTTGCCAGCTTATCGGCCGATGGCGACTGTTCGCACTCATGCAGCTTGCCCTGCGCATAAATACTGACAATCAGCAGGTTGTTCTGCACATCCAGTGGAAAATCGGTTCGTCCGGAGGAGAGCATGGCCTGGATATCCAGCCACAACACGCGACTCGCTTCCAGCGCTTTTTCAATGCGTACCGCGGGACCGCCCGCACCGGGCCAGTCACGGCAAGCCTCCACCAGCAATCCGGCAGCCTCATCAAGACGCTGAACAGGAAACAGAATGGGACAGTCGGTGGGTTCGCTCAAGAAGTCCTCGCTATACGAAACGTCAAAGTAGAAAAAACATTGTCTGTCTGACTCGTTAGCGGCGGGATTACAGCCCCCTTTAGGCCGTCTGTCGGTTACGAAAAGCCAGCCGAAAAGTCATCCGGAATGTTGGGAAATTGACAAGCAACCAGCAACCGTCATTCGCGGCCAACCAGGTCAGGAAACAGCACATCCGTGAAGCCGAAAGCGCGCATATCGGTCATGCGCATGGGATAAAGAATACCCTTCAGGTGATCGGTCTCGTGCTGTACGACACGGGCATGAAAACCATCCACCGTGCGTTCGATCCAGCCGCCTTTCGCATCACGCGCCCGATAGCACACTTGCGAAAAGCGTTGTGCCCGACCACGCAGCCCTGGCAGGGAAAGACAACCTTCCCAACCCTCGACCTGTTCGTCGGAGAGCGGAATCACTTCAGGATTGATCAGCACGGTGAAAGGAATGGGCGCTGCCTCGGGGTAACGCGGATTTTGCATGACCTCGAAGATCACCACCTGTAAACCGACGCCAATTTGCGGCGCGGCGAGGCCTGCCCCATCCAGATACAGCATGGTGTCGCGCAAATCCCTGATCAGCGTGTGCAGCGCGGGGGTATCAAATTCTTCCACCGGACTCGCCGGTTGCAACAGGCGTGAGTCGCCCATACGAAGAACTTCGCGGATGGCCATTAAACAGGACAGGAATCCGGATGCGTCAGCACAACCAATTCCTCAAGCACTGCCTTGACCCGCTCCATCAGGTTATCCAAGCCAAGCTGGATATCGGATTCATGAATTCCGCTTTTCGATGCGCCCCGTCCCGCAGCATCATTGACCACCACGCCAATGGCGGCATAGCAAAGTTCGATTTCGCGCGCGAGGTAGGCTTCGGGCATGCCGGTCATGCCGACCATGTGGGCGCCATCGCGTTCCATGCGGTTGATTTCAGCCGCTGTCTCAAGGCGAGGTCCCTGCGATGCGGCATACACGCCACCCTCTCGAACAGCAATGTTCTTGCGTCCGGCAGCTCGCAAAATATCCTGCCGCATCGACTCACAATAGGGATACGTGTAATCGAGGTGCGTAACAGGCTTTTCGCCATAAATGGTAAACGTGCCGATGCGCCCCCAGGTGTAGTCGATAATCTGATCTGGCACTGCCAGGCTGCCGGCGGGCAGTTCGGGATGGATGCCGCCGACCGTGGCGATGGAGACGATGCGGTCGACCCCATGTTCTTTCAGCGCCCACAGGTTGGCGCGGTAATTCACCTCGTGCGGTGGAATGGTATGGCCGTAGCCATGTCGCGCCAGAAAGACGATTTCCTCGCCACACAGCCGGCCAAATATCAAGGCGCCGGAAGGCTCGCCGTAGGGCGTGCGCGCGACCTGGCGATGGGTAATTTCCAGATTGTTCAGTCTGGTAAGGCCGGTGCCGCCAATGATGCCCAGCATGGTGGGGGTCTCCTTGTTGTTATTCCGCCTGCAAGGCGCGTATTTCCGGCAAATTGCGCCACAAGCCATAGGCATCCATGCCGCAACCGAAAACGTAGCGATTCGGCACGGCCAGCCCGACGAAATCAGCCTTGACAGGCTTGGTTTTATCGATGGTCTTGTCGGCCAGAACGGCTGTATAGATTTTCGCCGCGCCCATTTCTTCCAGTTTCTGCCGGATCGCGTACAAGGTTTCGCCTTCGTCCAGAATGTCATCCAGTACCAGCACCGTGCGGCCGGTTACCGATTTGCCGGGCAGCACCCGCCATTCAACCGCGCCCCCTTGCGTTTTGCCGCGATAGCGCGTGACGTGCAGATAATCAAAATCGAGCGGGAAAGCCAAACGCGGCAACAACTGGCCAGCAAAAACGATGGCGCCACCCATCACCGGCAGGACCAACGGAAAGCGGTCATGCAGCGTTGCCGTGATTTCGCGTCCCAAACGATCCAGGCATCCTTGCACCACCCGCGCATCGGCGATCACTTCAGACGCCATCATAATGTCACGCGCATCATATTCGTTCATGCCTGTCTCCTTGTCGCGGCTGGAATCCCTGCCGCCACCAACCTTTGCCGCGCGCTTTCATAGAGGCAAATCGCGGCGGATACCGAAACATTGAGGCTTTCGACGGAGCCACCGGATGGAATGTGCGCTGCGTCGTCGCAGGTTTTGCGCGTCAGTTGCCGCAATCCCGCCCCTTCCGCGCCCAACACCCAGGCCACGCCAGTTTTTGCATCGATATGATGCAGTGGTTTCTCCGCATTGGCCTCCATGGCGACCGTCCAGACATTGTGTTCTTTCAATTCATCAATCGCACGGGACAGATTCGTCACCATCAGGTAGGGTACGGTTTCGGCGGCGCCGCTGGCGACCTTTTCCACCGTGGCGTTGATGCCTACCGCCTTGTCCTTCGGTGCAATCACCGCATGCGCGCCGAATGCATCCGCCGAGCGAAGTACAGCGCCCAGATTGTGCGGATCGGTCACCCCATCCAGCACGACAATCAGGGGCGCGCCATCAATTCCCTCCATCACGTCGGCCAATGTGCGCGGCATGGCGACCGGTTCAACGCTCGCCACAACGCCCTGATGACGTGCGCCACCAACCATTTTATCCAGCCGCGTGCCATCCGCCATGCGCACATCCAGCCCAATTGACGCTGCGGCAGCTAGAAAATCGCGCATTCGCGCGTCCTGCCTCTTTTCATCGATCCAGAGTTCGCGAATAGTGTCTGGTGCCATCCGCATTCTTGCCCTGATCGCATGAAACCCATACATCAGTTTGGTCTTCATGCCGGGTTCCGGATCATGATCGTTCGCGAAAGTGACATTTGCATCCTAAAAAATTCCTGAAATTTGATTTACGTCAAGGAATAACCATTATTCACTGACTAGTATTTGCTTACCGGTCCAACTGTGCCCGAACTAACCACCAAAAACCAAGCTTTCAGGAGGAGTCCATGCAAAAAAAATTGTTGTTTGTCGTGCTGGCAAGCAGTCTGTTTCTCGCTGCCGGAGCCCGTGCGGAAATCAACATAACGGGTCTGGCCAACACTTGCAATAACTGTCATGGCACCGGCGGCGTCAGCGCAGGTGCGTCCATGCCCTCGATTGCCGGCCTGCCGGAAGCTTATCTCAAGAGCATCATGATGGAATGGAAAACGGGCAAGCGCCCCTCCGCCAGCATGACCCGCCTGATCAGCGGCTACACCGACGAGGAAATTGCCGCACTGGCCACCCATTACTCCAAGCTGCCCTGGGTGCCCGTCAAGCAAAAGACCGACCCCAAGCTGGTGAAACTGGGCAAGAAAATTACGGAAAAGTGTTCGGGCTGCCACGGTGATACCGGCAAGGCGCCAGATGCCGACACACCCAACCTGCATGGCCAGTGGTCGCAATACCTGCAACTGGAAGCGATCAAATATCGCGACGATGCGTTCAACATGCCCAACAAGCAGATGGTCAAGGCCGCCAAGAAACTAAGCGACGAAGAGATTAAAGCCGTTGCCGAGTTTTACGCCAGCCAGATGAAATAAACAAAGGGGCCCAACATGAACCAGATCAATCGTCGTGAATTTCTCAAACTGACCGCCGCAGCCGGCTCAGCTTCCTTCCTGGGCTTTCCCGCGCTTGCACGCGCCAGCGCGGCAAAAGCCAGGGTCGTTGTCATCGGCGGCGGCTATGCCGGCGCCACCGCCGCCAAGTACGTCAAGCTGGGCGACGCGAAAATCGATGTCACCCTTATCGAACCCAACAAGATCTACACATCCTGCCCGCTTTCGAATGAAGTCATCGTCGGCCATCGCGACATCAAAACCCTGGAAATCGGCTATAACGGCCTGAAAAAACGCGGCATCAACGTGCTGCACGATTTTGTCATCGGTGTGGATCGCGCGAAGAAGACCGTGACCACCAAGGGCGGCAAAACGCTTCCCTACGATGCCCTGGTCGTGTCCCCCGGCATTGACTTCCACTACACAGGCATCGAGGGCTACAACGAATCGATGATCGAGGCCATCCCGCACGCCTACAAGGCCGGACCTCAGACATTGCTTCTCAAGAAGCAACTGGAAGCCATGCCCGATGGCGGCAGGTTCGTCATCGTCGTGCCCAAGGGCCCGTTCCGCTGCCCCCCCGGCCCCTACGAGCGCGCCTCGCAGGTGGCCAACTACTTCAAGCACCACGGCAAGACCAAGTCCAAGGTCATCATCATGGATGCCAACGACTCCCATTCCAAGAAAGGTCTGTTCAACCAGGCCTGGGCCAAGATGTATGGCTGGGAAAAGGAAGGCCTTGGCACCAACAGCATGATCGAATGGGTCAAGGGTGCGGAAGGCGGCAACGTGAACAAACTCGACGCCAAGACCAAGACCGTGTCTTCCGACTTCGTCGACGTCAAGGCCGATGTGCTGAACATCATCCCGCCGCACAAGGCTGGCAAGATCGCCGCCGATGCCGGACTGACTGGCGCCGATGGCAACAACTTCGAAAAGGGCTGGTGCAAGGTGGAACCCATGACCATGGCTTCCGCGGTGGACCCGAACATCTATGTCGTGGGCGATTCCTGCGTGGCGGGCGAAATGCCGCTGTATGGCAACCCCAACGCCGCCTTCGACATGCCCAAATCGGCGCACATCGCCATGACCCAGGCCAAGGTGGCCGCGGCTGCCATTGTCGCCAAGGCCAACGGCCAAGCCGTGCCCAACCCCTATTACGCCAACACCTGCTACAGCGTGGTGGGGGACGACTACGGCATTTCGGTGGCACACCTGTACCGGGTGGAAAACGGCACCTTCAAGTACATCAAGGAAGGCAGCGGCGTGTCCATGTTGACCATGCCGGACAAGTCTCCCGTGCCGGCTTCCTACCGCAAGCTGGAAGCCGAGTATGCCGTCGGCTGGCTGCGTAATGTGATGGCGGATGCGTTTATCTGATTGGTTTTTTGAAGTGTGGTGACAACACGTTCTCAAGGAGGGTGATGATGAAGATGCTAAAACATCGTTGGCTGGGAGGGCTTGCGCTGGCGCTGTTAGCCCTTGGCGCGAATGCCCAGCTAGTGGGCAAACCGTATGTCAGCGCTCCGGGCAGGGATGCCCCGGCGCCGCTCGCCGCTCCGGGAAAACCGGTCGACACGCAGAAGTGCTATGCCTGCCATGACAACATCCAGGAGTTCCATGCCAATGGCAAACACGCCAAGGTCAACTGCGTGAACTGCCATACCGGCACCGCTGAACACCTGGCAGCCAGCAAGGACAAGAAAAAGGAAACCAAGCCCGCCACTGTCATGGATCATCGTACCTGCGCCAGTTGCCACAAGGAACAGTATGAATCCTTCGCGCAGACCAATTACGATTCCAAGGCTCGGCATGAAAAAGCCGACCCCAAGGGCGTTTCGCCTAAATTTGACAAGCTCATAGAGGGCTTTGGTTTTGCCAAGGAGCATAACGAGCCGCGATCCCATGCATTCATGCTGGTGGACCAGTGGGCAGTCGATCGTTCCTTTGGCGGCCGCATGCAGTTCAAGGACTGGACCCAGATCAACAAACCCAAAACGACTGCCGCCGGCGCCTGGAACGTAATGGTCGATGCTGAACCGGGCACCACTGACCAGAAGCGTTTTCTGAGCCAGACCGTTACAGCAGTCAACCCGGTGTGCATGAACTGCAAGACACAGGATCACATCCTGGACTGGAAATACATGGGCGACAAGGATCCGGCGGCCAAGTGGGACCGCACCTCCAAGCCTGTGGAATTCGCGCGCGCCATGCAACATCCTCTGAATTGCTTCATGTGCCATGACCCGCACTCCACCGGGCCACGTGTGGTACGCGATGCGCTGATCGAGGCAGTGGTGGACCGCGGCCGCGGCACCTACCCGTACGACAAGGAAAAGAGCGAGAAGACCAAGATGACCAAGGTCGGCTTCCAGCGTAACGGCAAGGACTTCCGCTTCATTGGCTTGTTGTCGAAGTCCGACTCCAACCTGATGTGCGCGCAGTGCCACGTTGAATATACCTGCGGCACCGGCTTTGATTGCACGGACAAGAACAACCACAAGCCGGTTGGCATGGATGATCGCCGCACCAACGTATTCCAGTGGTCCAAGGTGTTTGACTACAAGGACTTCGCGGTTGGCCAGTTGAAGTTCAAGGACTTCAAGCACACCACTACCGGCGCCTATTTGCCGAAAATCCAGCACCCTGAGGTGGAAGTATTCTGGGGCTCCAAGCATGAACGCGCTGGCGTCGAGTGCAAAAACTGCCACATGCCCAAGGTCAAGGATGCCAAAGGCAAGGTGTACACCTCTCACTGGCAAAAATCTCCGCGCGACCGCATCAAGGAAACCTGCCTGACCTGCCATGGCGACTGGACCGAGAAGGATGCCCTCTACCACATCGACTCCATTCAGGCCTACACCCGTGGCAAGGTCATGAAGGCCGAGCACTGGCTGTCGGAGTTCATTGACATGATCGTCAAGGCGCAGCAAAGCGGAAAGGTGTCGCAGGACATGCTGGAAAAAGCCTACGATTTGCAATACGACGCCAACCTGTATTGGGAATGGTGGACAGCCGAGAACTCGGTTGGCTTCCATAACCCGCAGGATGCGCGCAAGTCGCTGACCCTCTCGGTCGACAAATCGCAGGAAGGCATCAACATGCTGAAGAAAGCGATGGGCCTGGATGTGATTCCCCTGAGCGTCGGCCGTGAGAAGGCTCCGGCTCCGGCACCCGCACCTGCGGCGGCTCCGGCTCCGGCACCCGCAGCAAAATAATCTCCTCCGCAACCTCCGAGCCGGCCTCATCAGCCGGCTCTTTTTTTGACCAGCAGAAGCTTGGTTTAAGCACGCGGATTGGGTATTCTCCATTGCTTGAACAAGTCAAACATGATGTCCTTGAACACTGCCACGCTTTCCTTCCATAAGCTTCGCTGCACGCGCGGCGAACGCGAACTTTTCTCGGGCATGAATTTCACGCTGAATGCCGGAGAAGCATTGCTCATCCAGGGCGGCAACGGCCAGGGCAAGACCAGCCTGTTGCGGTTACTGACCGGCCTCTCTCAACCCGCAGAAGGCGAGGTGCACTGGCGAGGCGAGGCACTGGGCAAGACAAGCGAAACCTATCACCGGGAAATGGCCTATGTCGGCCATTTGAACGGTATCAAGGACGACCTGACCCCCATCGAGAATCTGCGCCTGTCTTCCCAACTCGCCGGGCGCACACTTAACGAAGCGCAGGCGGAAGAAAAGCTGCGGCAGCTGGGACTGGGGCGTTGCCTCGATTTGCCCTGCAGGGTTCTGTCTTTTGGCCAGCGCAGGCGGGTTGCCCTGGCTAATCTGCTCTGTTCGAATACGCTTTTGTGGATACTCGACGAACCGCTCACCGGGCTGGATGTGCATGGCGTCGCGCTCATCGAAAGCCTTCTGAAAGCGCATCTGGACAAGGGCGGCATGGCGGTTCTCACCACGCACCAGCCGCTTTCGCTTGAAGGCGTCAATATCCACACGCTGCGGGTCGGCGGACCCGCTCAATAATGCGCGCTTCGTGAGACAATGACGCCCGATGCTCCATTTCCTGATTACCGTCATCCGCCGCGATCTTTTGCTGGCGGCCCGTCGCCGTGGCGACTGGCTGACCTCGCAGTTTTTCTTCGTCATGGTCGTCAGCATGTTTCCGCTGGGAATCGGTCCAGACCCCAACACCTTGCGCATGATCGGACCCGGCGTGGTCTGGGTGTCCGCATTGCTGGCCTCGCTATTGTCGCTCCCTCGCCTGCTTGCGGAAGATTACCGCGACGGCTCGCTCGAACAGATGCTGCTCACGCCGCAGCCGCCGGTATTGCTGGCCCTGGGCAAGGCGCTGGCGCACTGGCTGATTTACGGCATTCCCCTGCTGATCATCAGCCCCATCCTGGGCGTGCAGTTTGCATTGCCCGCGGAAGCCATTGCAATCCTGATGCTGTCGCTTTTGATCGGCACGCCCATCCTCTCGCTTCTTGGCAGCGTGGGCGCAGCATTGACACTGGGATTGCGCGGCAGCGGCGTGCTGCTCACGCTGCTCATCCTGCCGCTTTATGTGCCAGTGCTGATTTTCGGCGCGGGCGCGGTGGACGCCACGCTGGCCGGAACCGGCGCGGAATCCCATCTTTCACTGCTTGGTGCGATACTGGTTTTAACCCTGCTGGTGGCGCCATGGATCGCCGCACTGGCGCTTAGAGTCTCGATCGAATAATGGCCCTGAATCTTTACTACTACGCATCACCCGCTACCTTTTATCACCTCAGCGGCAGACTGATTCCATGGTTCGGCTGGAGCGCAGCCATCCTGATGGTCATCGGGCTTTATATCAGCTTCTTCATGGCGCCCACCGACTTCCAGCAGGGCGAAGCCTATCGCATCATTTTCATCCACGTGCCGGCGGCCTGGATGTCCATGTTCATCTATCTGGTCATGGCCTTCTGGGGTGCGATCGGGCTGGCTTTCAAGACCCGGCTGTCGTTCATGATGTCGCGCGCGCTGGCCCCCACCGGCGCCCTGTTTACTTTCCTGGCGCTATGGACGGGCGCGTTGTGGGGCAAACCCATGTGGGGCGCATGGTGGGTATGGGATGCTCGCCTGACCTCGGAACTTATCCTGCTTTTTCTGTACATAGGCATCATGGCGCTGTGGGCCGCGATCGATGACCCCCAGCGCGGCGACCGTGCCGGCGCGCTGCTGACCCTGGTTGGCGCCATCAACGTACCGATCATTTATTTCTCGGTGATATGGTGGAACACCTTGCATCAGGGCGCATCCGTCAGTCTGACCAAGGCGCCCTCGATGGCGAAAATCATGCTGATCGGCATGCTGGTGATGGCGATTGCGGCCTGGCTTTATACCATTGCTGTCGCGCTTTACCGGGTGAGAACGCTGATACTGGAGCGCGAGCGCAATACCGACTGGGTCAAGGCCCTGACCAATAAGTAGCGGGGAGCAAACATGAATTGGACAAGTTTGAGCGAGTTCTGGGCCATGGGCGGGTATGGCCTGTATGTGTGGGGGTCATATTTTGTGACCGTCGCAGTAATCGTTGCTGAAGTCTGCTTGCTCAAAAAAGGCAGAAGCCAGACGCTGAACCTCCTGAAGCGCATGCGGAATTTTGAAAATGAAGCCTAGACACAAAAAACTCCTACTGATCGGCATTGGCCTTGCAGGCATTGGCGTCATTGCCGCCCTGGTATTGAATGCCTTCCAGAACAATCTGGTATTTTTCTTTTCTCCCACCCAGGTTGTGCAAGGCGAGGCGCCGACCGGCCGCGCCTTCCGCATCGGCGGGCTGGTTGAGATGGGCAGCGTAAAGCGGCAGCCGGATGGCATCAATGTCAAATTTGCCGTGACCGATACCGCCAAATCCATTCCCGTTGTTTATCAGGGCATCCTTCCTGATCTGTTCAAGGAAGGCAAAGGCGTCGTAGCCGAAGGCAAACTGGGAGCGGACGGGCTGTTCACCGCCACACAGGTGCTGGCCAAGCATGATGAAAACTATATGCCGCCGGAAGCGGCGCATGCAGTGGAACAGGCCCAAAAGGCCCAGGCAACCCTGAAAACCGAATGAACCGCGCGGCTGAGTCTGATGGACAAGCCCTGCGCACAAATGAACCAATGGCCCGCAAAAGCCTGAATACAAAAAGGTGGAGACATGATTCCTGAACTTGGTCATTTCGCTTTGATCGTCGCGCTGCTGTTGGCGCTGATCCAGGGCACCCTGCCCCTGATTGGCGCGCATCGCGGCAACGCCACGCTCATGGGCGTGGCGCGACCCGCCGCGCAGGGCCAATTCGTCTTTGCGGCGTTTGCCTTCGGTTGTCTCGCCTGGTCGTTTCTCGTCAACGATTTCAGCGTGGAAAACGTCGCCCGGAATTCCTTCTCGCAACTGCCTGAAATCTACCGCTTTACCGCCACCTGGGGTTCACACGAAGGGTCACTGCTGCTTTGGGTGCTGATTCTTGCGTTCTGGAGCATGGCCGTATCGGTATTTTCCCGCCACCTGCCGGAAGACATGGCTGCACGAGTGATCGGCGTCATGGGCCTGATCTCGGTGGGCTTTCTGAGTTTCCTTCTGACAACTTCCAACCCTTTCGAGCGACTGTTGCCCGCCGCAATGGACGGCAATGACATGAACCCGCTGCTGCAAGACTGGGGCATGATCATCCACCCGCCCATGTTGTACATGGGGTATGTCGGCTTTGCCGTGGCTTTCGCTTTCGCCATTGCCGCGCTGCTTTCCGGCAAGCTGGATGCGGCGTGGTCGCGCTGGTCGCGGCCATGGACCACCGTCGCCTGGGCTTTCCTGACGCTTGGCATTGCGCTGGGCAGCTGGTGGGCTTATCGTGAACTGGGCTGGGGCGGCTGGTGGTTCTGGGATCCGACCGAAAATGCTTCCTTCATGCCCTGGCTGGCTGGCACTGCACTGATCCATTCACTGGCTGTCACGGAAAAGCGCGGCGCGTTCAAGGCCTGGACCGTGCTGCTGGCCCTTATCACCTTTTCCTTGTCGCTGCTCGGTACGTTCCTGGTTCGCTCGGGCGTCCTGTCCTCGGTACATGCCTTTGCCACCGACCCGGCACGAGGCGCCTTCATCCTGGGTTTCCTTGCCGTCGTGATCGGCGGATCGCTGGCACTTTACGCCTGGCGCGCACCCAAGATGATCACAGGCAGCAATTTCACCCGTTTCTCCCGGGAATCGCTCTTGCTCGCCAATAATGTCATCCTGATGGCGGCATTGGGCTCGGTATTGTTGGGAACCCTGTATCCGCTGTTCATGGACGCCATGGGTTTCGGAAAGATTTCGGTCGGCCCGCCTTACTTTAATGCCGTATTTGTCCCGCTGATGGCGCCCGCACTGTTCCTCATGGGTGTCGGCCCGCTTGCGCGCTGGAAGGAGGCCAGTCTTCCTGACATGATGACACGACTGAAATGGGCGCTGGGTGTGGCGCTCGCCACCGGCCTGCTGCTGCCGTTGACCGTGGACGGTTTCAACCCCTGGGCAGCGCTGGGATTCTTCCTTGCGGTCTGGATCGCCCTTACGATGATGGCTGGGCTCATCGACCGCCTCAAGCACGCTCAAGGCAGCTTGCCGCATAAACTGGCAAGCCTTCCCCGGGGTTTCTGGGGCATGCAATTGGCGCACCTGGGCATGGCGATTGGCATCGCCGGAATTGCCATGGTGGCCAACTATGCACAGGAGCGCGACGTACGCATGGATGTTGGCAGCTACGCCAATCTGGCCGGCTATACGTTTACGTTCCGTGGCGCCAAGGCGCATGACGGTCCGAACTATCAGGCTGCCCGCGGCACGCTGGAAGTCAGCAAGAACGGCAAGCGGGTGGTTACGCTGCATCCGGAAAAACGCATCTACAACGCAAGCGGCATGGCAATGACCGAGGCCGCAGTGCGCCCGGTCATCTTCAGCGACATCTACGTCGCCATGGGTGAACAACTCGACGATCAAGGCAATAGCTGGACTGTAAGGCTGTTCTATAAGCCCTTCATCAACCTGCTGTGGCTGGCTGCATTCTTGATGGTGGCGGGGGGATTTCTGGCGGCATCCGACAAGCGCTACCGCATTGCCCTCAAACACAAGGCGCAGCAGCATGTTGCCGCCGGAACGGGCGTGCAGGGAGCATCGGCATGAAACGCTGGCTGCCGCTCGCCTTATTCGCCATCCTGGTCGGTTTCTTTGCAAAAGGCCTGTTCCTCAATCCCCGCGAGGTGCCATCGCCCTTCATCGGCCGTACTGCGCCCGCCTTCACGCTGCCCATCGTAGGCAATCCCGGTGCGTCCTTCAGCCCGTCCGACCTGAAGGGCAAGGTCTGGATGCTGAATGTCTGGGCGCCCTGGTGCGTTTCCTGCCGGCAGGAACATGGATTCCTGATGCAGTTGACTCAGTCTGGCGTCGTGCCGATCGTCGGGTTGAACTGGAAGGACAAGGATCGCGAAGCAGAGGCATTGCTTGCGCAAATGGGTAACCCCTATGTGGCGGTGCCAGAAGATCTGGATGGCAAAGTTGGCATCAATTACGGGGTAACCGGCACGCCCGAAACCTATCTCATCGACAAACAAGGCATTGTGCGAATGAAGCACGTCGGACCGATTGGCCCCGAGGTGTGGAAAAACAAGTTCGAGCCAAAACTAAAGGAATTGGGCGCATGAAGTCTTTTAAAAATCCTCTACTGCTGGCTGCGCTACTGACTTTGTCATGGCCCGTCTCCGCCAATGCGCCACATGAGGCCCGGCCCAATGCCGAAGACCCGGTGATTGAAGCGCGCCTGGTCAAACTCGCGGAAGACCTGCGTTGCCTGGTGTGCCAGAATGAATCGCTGGCAGGTTCGCACGCCGAACTGGCGGAAGATCTTCGACGTGAAATCCGCGGCCAGATGAAGGCTGGGAAAAGCGACAAGGAAGTGATCACCTATCTCACCGAACGTTATGGCGATTTCGTGTTGTATCGCCCGCCTTTCAAGCCGGTGACCTATCTTCTCTGGCTTGGCCCTCTACTGTTTCTGGGAATCGGCGGCATGGCCTGGTACGTCACGCTGAAACGTCGTCATGCCATGCAAGCCGCACCCGTGGATGAGAAAAAAATTGCGGTCGCCGCTCAACTTTTGGAAGAAGACAAATGAGTTCATTCTGGACTGTCAGCCTGTTCTGGGCTGCTGCTGTTGTTTGCGTCATCCTTGCCCTGGCCTTTGTTCTGCCCGCGCTTCTACGGTCAAGGTCCGGCACTACGCAAGCCGACCGGCGCGACGTCAACATCGCGGTTTATCGCGATCAATTGAAGGAAATGGAAGCCGACCGGGCTAACGGCCTGCTGTCCGAAGAACAGTTCCAGGCCGCCAGGCTGGAGCTGGAAGCGCGCCTGGCCGATGATGCGATAAGCGCAGGCGACGCACCCGAACCGGGGCGGGCCGGCAACCGCAAGCTGGGTTATAGCCTTGGCGCGGCGATTCCCGTTGCAGCCTTCGGTCTTTATTTCCTGTTGGGCAATCCGACATCCCTGATCGCCATCGCCGATGCGCAAGCCAACGCGGTCCAGGCAGGGATGACAAACGTGCCGGGCGGCCACGACATCATGAAAATGATCCAGCAGGTCGAAGAGAAAACCAAGATCAACCCCAATGACGGCGAAGCATGGGCCATGCTGGGCAAAACCTATGCGGTGGTCGGGCACTGGCCCGAGGCGCTGCATGCCTATGAAAAAGCGATCAAACTGCTGCCCGAAAAGCCCTCGGTCATGACAGGGTACGCCGAAGCCTTGGCAATCACCGGCAATCGCGTGCTCCAGGGCCGTCCGATGGATTTGATCATGAAGGCGCTGGAAAAAGATCCCAGCGACATGAAGGGCCTGGAACTGGCTGGCATTTATCACTTCCAGGAAAAGAATTATGCCCGCGCGGCGTTCTACATGAAGCATCTCTACAAATTGCTGCCGCCGGAATCGCCCTACGCCAAGGATATCCTGGCGGCGCAGCAGGAAGCCGAACGTCTGTTGAACACGTCCCTGACCGGACTGGAAAGCATCAACAACCCGACACCCGCCAATCAATCAGCGGAGAAAATTGCGGCTGCCGCCATCCACGGCCACGTTAGCATTACCCCGGCGCTAAAAGCCAAGATCCCCGCCAATGCCGTGGTTTTCCTGTTCGCCAAGCCAATTGAAGGAGGAATGCCGGTTGCGGCATTACGATCCGAAGCCAGCAAGCTGCCGCTGGAATTCGAATTGGATGACACCATGGCGATGAATCCGCAAATGCGCCTGTCTTTGTTCAAGGAAGTCGCCCTCACCGCGCGCATTTCGATGAGCGGCGAGGCCATGGCCAAAAGCGGCGACTTCGAAGGCACGCTCACCCCTGTCAAGGTTGGCGCGAAAGACATCAAGCTGGTGATCAACTCCGTTAAACCCTAGCCCGGATATTTACCAGGCTGCCCGGAATTTTATGGGAAGGCGCTTGAGCACAGGCTTTGCGGGATATATGGCGGCAAACCACTTTGTACCACCGGCCTTCGCGGGCAGCGCAGGAGCGTGGCCCCTCACGTGGGCAGCGGAAGCGAACATGGGCTCGCAACTTGCCTCGCCATCATCCCGCGACCAGGTGAAATATACGGCTAGCGCCTCAACAATGTGATCCGCAATTGAGTTTCGAGCATGATTTACGTCATTGCACGGCAAGCGGCATCAGAAGTTCAGTTTGATGGAGACATAGGCCCTGGGCTCGAACAGGTGATCCGGACCCGTATCGAAGTCAAGTTCCTTGTACTCCCCCAGAATGCTTTGCGCGACCAGGGCCAGTTCGCCCCTCATGCCGGTTGACTTGAAAGGATACGCCAAACGCACATCAAGCCGGTCGTGCGTGGGCACGGAAGCGTCAGCGTTGATCCATCGCATGCCGCCCCGCCGATAATAGCCCAGGCTACCGGTGAGCTTGCCAAAGTCATGATTGGCCTGCAAGGACAAGGTGTAGGGCGGTGCGGATTTGCGGATATCCCGCGTATCGCCATGGGTTCGCACCCAGGATTGGCTTAACGTGACCCAGCTGGATTGAACCGGCTGCCAGCGCAGTTGATATTCGCCGCCCCATTGCTTCGCCTCGTAAAGATTATTGAAGGTGATGTCGGCGCCATCACCCGCAAATTCTCCCGGCACGGGATAGGGGGTGTCGATGTCGATGATGTCGCGCAAACGGTTGCCGAACACGCGCAAATCGAGGTCCAGGCCGCCGCCGTGGAACAAGTAACCAAGCTCCACGCTGTCCATTCGTTCCGGCTTGAGCTTGTAGGGACTTAGCAAATACTGATCGAGCGGCCCCAATGGATACGTCGCGGCTGTCAGCTTGAAGTCGGATTCCTGCTCCAGGAAGGTGGGCGAACGCCAGGCGCGACTTGCACCCATGCGAAAGCTGTGGCCAGTTACAGGCAGCCAGTTGACCGCGATTCGGGGTGATAGCCGCGTGCCGGCGTAGTAATGTTTTTCCAGCATGGTCCCGGCGTGGATCACCCAGTCCTCGAGCGGACTCCATTCCAGATTGCCAGAGAGGCGATACGCAGAACCCGCATGAGTCTCCGGCCCAGCGATGCTCGGCGCCTTGGCCTGATCCCTGCGCGCCTCGGCTGTCCACACGGTACGCAGTTGTTCTAGCGGACGGGCCTGCCAGGAAAACTCCACCGCGCTGCGGCTTAGCCAGTAGCTAAGATTGTCCGGCGACAGCACGCCGAAGAATGGATTTACAAGGGCAGGAAAGGTTTCATCGACCCTGGTGCGGGTGTGATTGAGCAGCAAAGTCCATTCATTGTCCGGACTCAATGTGCGCTGCCATTTCGCCTGAAGATAGCCACTGGAAAAATCTGCAGTCTGCTGGTCGGAAAAATGGTAACCGCCCAACGTGGTCTCGTCCCAGAACCCAAGCGCTCCGCCTGCCTGCAGGGTGACTTCATCGCGATTGTTTGGCCGCCATTCCGCTCGCATGTCAATCAAATGATCCTGGGCTTCGTCGCGCTGGTTCTTGATCCAGTCATCCTGACGGGTATTGAACGTCGCGCGCCATTGCCAGTCGCCGCCACCGCCGGAGTAACGCAACAGGCCATCGCGGAGTTTTTCCGTGCCCAGGGCGCCTCCCACGGTCCATCCCGGCACATCCGCGGCGGGCCGGGTGTAGATGTGGATGCTGGCGACCACGGCATTGATGCCATCGCTGGCCGCATTGGGGCCTCTCACGACTTCGATCCGGTCGATGTCGTCGATCGCCAGTGGAATGCCCCGCCACTGTACCGAGCCGTAGCCGGGGTTATAGACCGAGCGGCCATCCACCAGCACCTGCACATGACGGGAAAAAATACTGGACAGCCCCTGATAGGTTACGGACTGGATGCTACCCCGGTACCAACTCACCTGGAAACCCGGCGCCAGCCGAAAGATATCCGGCAACTGCCTGAAGCCAGAGGCTTCGATCATTTCCCGGGTAATCACGGTTACCGCGGCGGGCGCGCGCGACACGGACTGCGGCAACCGCGAAGCCGACAACACCACAGGCAGATCGGAAAAATAATCCGCTTCCGTCAGTGTTTCAACCGCGGCGGAACATGACATGGCGGAGCATGAGACAACAAGTCCAACCTGGATCTTTTTAATCATTCCACTCCCCAACCCTGGTGTTCGGCAAACCGAATGGCTCGACACATTATAGTCTGAGGGTTTAGGCCATGCCTCAACATCCGTCAACGGCGGATTCAGTCGGTCTGCCGTTCCGTCAGAGGGCATTGCCACGGTTCTTGTCGTCGTGAGCAGCGGCATTCGTGAAGGAAGCCGCCACGTCTGGAATCAGCTGCGGCGGAATATAAGTGCCACAACAACGAGAGTCCGTTCCTGAATAAGGGGTGGCCATCCGCCAGAACAATGTTCAGGGTTAAATTTTCGCTAAAAGCAAAAACTTATCCTTCCGTTTTTACGATGGGCTCTCAACCGGTCTTTCTTCTGCCCGGCCGCTTCTCCGGCTTTTGTACCGGCTTGATGAGTTGCGGCTTCTCCACCAGTGTGAAATCGATCTTGCTGGTTTCGATATCGGCCCGCACCACTTTCACCGTGACACGATCGCCCAGCCGGAAACGCTTTCCCGTGCGCTCGCCGATCAGCCAGTGCTTGGTCTGGTCGTAATGAAAGTAGTCCTGCCCCAGTTCGGTCACGTGCACCAGACCCTCGACGAAGACTTCATCCAGCGCGACAAATATGCCAAAGCTGGTGGTTGAGGAAACCGTGCCTTCATACACATTGCCGATATGATCGCGCATGTAATAGGTCTTGAGCCAGGCTTCCACATCGCGCGTGGCTTCGTCGGCGCGACGTTCGGTGGCGGAACAGTGCATGCCGATTTCGGCCAGCGGCTGTTTGCCGGGTTTTTCCTTCTTCAATCCGGCCTTGATGGCACGGTGCACCAGCAAGTCCGGATAACGCCGGATGGGCGAGGTGAAGTGGGTGTAGTGGTCGTAAGCCAGACCGAAATGCCCGGCATTGTCCGGGCTGTACATGGCCTGCTTGAGCGAGCGCAACATCACGGTTTGCAGCAGTTGCGCATCGGGCCGCGGCTTGATTTTCTCCAGCAATGCCGCGTAATCCTTCGCCTGCGGGTCATCGCCGCCGCCCAGCTGCAAGCCGAACTCGCCCATGAATCCGCGCAGCGCCTGCAATTTCTCCGGCGTGGGGCCTTCGTGGATACGATACAAACCGGAAATTTTCTGACTGAGAAGGAAATCCGCGGCACAGGTATTGGCCGCCAGCATGCACTCCTCGATCAGCTTGTGCGCATCGTTGCGTTGCACGGGCGCAATCCGGGTGATCTTGCCTGCGTCATCGAAGAACATGCGCGTCTCCACGCTTTCGAAATCGATCGCGCCGCGCTTCTGCCGGTTCTTGAGCAGGAGATGAAACAGCTTTTCCAGATTCTGCAAATGCGGCAGCAGGGCCTTGTGTTCCTTGCCCGGCTTTTCTTCACCGGACAGCCAGCTCCACACCTGTTCGTAGGTCAGCCGCGCGTGTGAGAACATCACGGCAGGGTAAAACCGGTAGTCCTTGAGATTGCCTTGCGCGTCGATATTGACGTCGCACACCATGCACAGGCGCTCGACCTGCGGATTGAGCGAACACAGGCCATTGGACAGTTCTTCCGGCAGCATGGGAATGACGCGGCGTGGAAAGTACACCGAGTTGCCTCTCGAATATCCCTCGGTGTCCAGCGGCTCCCCTGGCTTCACATAGTGCGAAACGTCGGCAATCGCCACCACCAGTCGCCAGCCACGCCCCCGCTTTTCGCAATACACGGCGTCGTCGAAATCGCGCGCGGTTTCGCCGTCGATGGTGACCAGCGGCATTTGCGTCAGGTCCTCGCGATCCGCCCAATCCTTCTTCAACACCTTCTTGGGGAGCTTTTTCGCCTGTGTTTCAACCTCCGGCGGAAAAACATGTGGCAAATCGTGTTTTCTCAGCGCGATCTCGATTTCCATGCCGGGGCCGGTAAAATCGCCCAGCACCTCGACGATTTTGCCGACTGCCTCGGTGTGTTTGCTCGGCCAACTGAGGATTTCCGCGGTAACCACCTGGCCGTGTTGCGCGTTAGCGGCGTTTTCACGCGGAATAAGGATGTCCTGGTTAATACGCCGGTTTTCGGCGACCAAAAAGCCAACGCCGCCCTCTTGATAAAACCGTCCCACCACTTTTTTCAGGCCGCGTTCGAGGATTTCGACGATTTTGCCTTCAGGCCTGCCGCGCCGGTCAATGCCGGAAATGCGCGCTAGCACCTTGTCGCCGTGCAACACCTGATGCATTTCCTTGGGCGAAAGGAAAATATCCTCACCAGCCTCCGGCACGACAAAACCGAAGCCATCGGGATGGCCTTCTACTTTGCCGCGGATTAGATCCAGCTTGCTGGGCAGGCACCATTCGTCGCGACGGTTTTGCATGAGCTGGCCATCCCGCGCCATGGCACCCAACCGGCGCTGGAACAAGGGCAACTCTTCTTCCTTGATCGACAGCAAGCCCGCCAGCGTGCCAAATGACAACGGCCGTCCCTCATCCGTCAACACCTGCTGAATAAATTCTCGCGAGGGCAACGGCTGGCCATATTTGGCCATTTCCCGCTCCAGATAAGGATCTTGGGCACGCAAGCCCTTGACCACCCCCCCCCTGCCCCGGCCCTTGCCGGATTTCTTCGTTGACAATTTAAATGCTTTCCTTAAAATACGCGGCTTCCGCGCCCAGATGGCGGAATTGGTAGACGCACTAGTTTCAGGTACTAGCGGGTAAAACCGTGGAGGTTCGAGTCCTCTTCTGGGCACCATGGATTCTTTAAAAAGGCAGCCTTGGCTGCCTTTTTTTCATCCCTGTGCAGCGCGTCCAAACGACTTGACCGGATTATGCCACGCTTCCATTTATCAGCCTGCGGTCTTCGACGACTTCCCAAAAAAACAACATCTGCAACTTTTCTGCAAAAACAACGCAAACAGGACTTGCGCATCCCATTAAAGCTGGGGTAAATTAGCAATTACTTATAAATAGACAATCAGGAGCCCCCATGCCCCGCAAACAAATATCGATTTTGGCCGCCTCAATCCTTGCCAGCACCATGCTTGCCGGTTGCACCAAGGAAGCACCCAAGACACTGACTTACCAGGCCGATATCAAACCTGTCCTGGATCAGTATTGCGTCGAGTGTCACAAACCGGGCGCCAAAGGCACGGAAAAATCGGGGCTGCTGCTGGACAGCTATGCCGCGACCATGCGCGGGACGAATTTTGGCCCAGTCATTATTGCCGGGCAATCCATCAATAGCACTCTTTACCGCTTGATCAGCAACAAGGCCGACCCCTCACTGCGTATGCCGCATGACAAGGCGCCGTTGTCCGAAGAAGCTGTAAACAAAATTCGCGACTGGATCGACCAGGGCGCGAAAGAGCAGTAATTGGCCTGAATAGGATTCTCATCATGAACGGCAACCGTTTTCTTCATTTCAGTTTTCTGCCTTTGTCCATGCGCATGGTCTTCACCATGACGCTATTGGTGCTGGGCACCGGCTATCTTTTCGCCATGATCCAAGTGTTCACCGTACACTCCGGACGCGACGGCAACCCGAGCCTGTCGGCGGCTGACTTACGCATCGCCTACAGCGGCAACCCGACCGGTACACGCCTGGAATCCGCACTCAATGGGCCCATGCAAGGCATGTTGCCGGCTGAAGAGCGTCAGACTGTGCTCAAATGGATTCATGACGGCGCCGCCAAGGAAGGCTACGACACTCGCATCAAAGCCATCATGGACACACGTTGCGTCGCTTGCCACAACGGCTCCAACCCGCATCAACCCAATCTCACCAACTATGACGATGTCAGCAAGCTGATTGCCAAGGATGAGGGCATGAGCATCGGCACGCTGGTGCGCGTTTCGCACATTCACCTGTTCGGCATCACCTTCATCTTCTTCATCGTCAGTTCGATCTTTGCGCATGCCTACATGCGTCCGCTCTGGATCAAGTGCGTGGTGATCGTCGTGCCTTTCCTGACCATCCTGATGGACATCACATCCTGGTACCTGACCAAGATCTGGCCCGGCTTCGCTTGGCTGGTCATCGGCAGCGGCGCACTGATGGGCGTTTCCTTTGCCATCCAGTGGGTGACGTCCATGTATCAGATGTGGATTTACAAGCTGCCTGAAGACATCGTTGAATGCGGTGGTCAACTCCCGGTCATCGGTGGCAAGACCAGCACCCAAACAAGTTGCTGAGTGGATCACTCAAGAAATAAAAAAAGCCGGGCGAACCCGGCTTTTTTTTTGGCCAACGGCCAGACAGCAGCCCTTTGGCTTGTCAACTACGCATTAGTCAAATGGATGCCGCTTGACGATGGTTTCCTCGCGGTCTGGGCCGGTGGAAATGATGTCGATGGGCACGCCACACAAGGCTTGCATGCGGTCGAGATAAGCGCGCGCATCGGCGGGCAGGCCGTCCACAGTTTTCACACCGACGGTGGAATCCTTCCAGCCCGGCAGTTCCTCGTAAATCGGCTCACAATGCGCTAGCGTTTCCGCGCCAACGGGAAGGATGTCGCTATTCACGCCATTAATGTTGTAGCCGACGCAAATACGCAGACTTTCCAGGCCATCAAGCACATCAAGTTTGGTCACGCACAAGCCGGAAATGCCGTTGATCTGGATGGAGCGCTTTAGCGCGGCGGCATCAAACCAGCCACAACGGCGGGCGCGTCCGGTCGTGGCGCCGAATTCATGGCCCTTCTCACCCAGGTACTTGCCCACGTCATCGAACAATTCGGTCGGGAACGGGCCGGAGCCCACCCGCGTGGTATAAGCCTTGGTGATGCCCAACACATAGTGCATGGAGGATGGCCCCATGCCGGTGCCGGTAGAAGCGCCGCCCGCCGTGCAGTTTGACGAAGTCACGAACGGGTAGGTGCCGTGATCGATATCCAGCAACGTACCCTGCGCGCCTTCGAACAGCAGGTTGTCGCCTACCTTGTTTGCGTCATATAGCGCGCGAGGCACATCAGCGACCAACGGCTTGATCCGCTCGGCCATGCGCATGGCATCGTCCAGCGTCTTATTGAAGTCGACGATGTCCGCCTTGAAATAGTTCTTCAGCATGAAGTTGTGGTGATCCAGCACTTCGCCCAGCTTGGCGGCGAAACGCTCGCGGTGGAACAAGTCCTGCACGCGAATGGCGCGACGTGCCACCTTGTCCTCATAAGCCGGACCGATGCCGCGGCCGGTGGTGCCAATCTTGCCGGCGCCCTTGGCAATTTCGCGTGCCTTGTCCAGCGCAACATGGTGCGGCAGGATGAGCGGTGTGGCCTCGGATATTTTCAACCGGCCTTCAACGCTTATGCCTGCCGCAGCCAGCATGTCCATTTCTTCCAGCAGCGCATCGGGTGCGAGTACCACCCCATTACCGATGTAGCAGGTAACGTTGTCACGCAAGATGCCTGACGGAATCAGGTGCAGCACCGTTTTCTTGCCGTTGACCACCAGTGTGTGACCTGCATTGTGTCCACCCTGGAAACGCACAACACCTTGCGCCCGATCGGTCAGCCAATCAACGATTTTTCCCTTGCCTTCATCCCCCCACTGGGTACCGATGACGACGACATTCTTGGCCATGCTGTCTAACTCCCCTCTTGAAATCTTCTTGCCCTGCTGAATCTTATTGTGTGGCAACGCTCAACCTGCAATGGCGACCAGTTCACGCAAATCCAGACTAAAACCAGTGGCGGCGCGCGCCCGACCAAACACTTTACCGACTTCGTCGTAGCGGCCACCAAGCGCGATGGCGCGGCTGCGCCCCTGTGTATAGGCGGCAAATACCATACCACTGTGATAACCGTAGCCGCGCAATTCGGCCAGATCGAAAGCAACTTCCACCCCGGCCCCTGAAAGTTTCCCTGCCAACATGGACAACGTGTCCAGCGCCGCCAGAATTTTCGGCATTTGCGGCAGGCTGGCGCGCGCCGCATCCAATATCTCCGCACCGCCATACAGTCGAGTCAGCGCAAACAGGGACTGAGCCAATTCGGGGGCGATGCCTTCACAAAGCGCGTTCACGTCATCACCCGCTTTGTCTTGCAACGCTCCGAACAATGCGGCTTCCTGTGATGGCGAGAGACCCGCTTCTTGCGCCAGCGCTCGAAATATGCCCACATGCCCGATATCCAGCTGCAATTCCCTGACATCGGCAGACACCAGCGCATCAAGCATGAGTTGCAGAATTTCGAGATCCGCCGAGGCATCACTCACGCCATAAATTTCCGCCCCAAGCTGCATGGGCTCGCGCGAGTGGTACACCCCATCTGGCGTGGCGTGCAACACGCTACCTGCATAGCACAGACGATTGACCACATTCTGACCGAGCAAATGGGCGTCGATGCGCGCCACCTGCGGTGTCATGTCAGCCCGCACGCCCATCATGCGTCCGGTCAGCTGATCGACCAGCTTGAAGGTTTTGAGATCGAGATCCGAACCAGATCCAGTCAGCAGCGAATCGACATATTCGATGAGCGGAGGAATGACCAGTTCATACCCGCGCGCGCGAAACAGATCGAGCATGTCACGGCGCAGCGATTCGAGCTTCCAGGCCTGCGGCGGAAGCACATCCTCCATGTTTTCTGGAAGCAGCCAGGCGCGCATGTCTTAACCCAGCAAAAGAAGCATCAGGCCAGCCAACATGGACAGGGCGCCCAGGAAACGCAACTGGCCATCGCGCAACGCCAAAGCGCGACGGAAGGCATCTCGCCAGACGGCCGGAGCGGCCAACGGCAGCAGTCCTTCCATGATCAACAGCAGCGCTGCCGCTGTCACCCAGTCCTGAATCACCATGTTACTTGCTGCCGCCCGCACGCGGGTTTTTCATGTATTTGAAGAAATCGGAACTCGGGTCGAGCACCATCAGGTCACTTTTGCTCTTGAAGCTTTCCCGGTAGGCCTGCATGGAGCGATAGAACGCATAAAACTCGGGATTCTTGCCGTATGCCGTCGCGTAGACGGCCGCTGCCTTGGCATCGCCGTCACCCTTGAGACGCTCAGCCTCACGGTAGGCCTCGGCAATGATGATGTCTTTCTGCTTGTCGGCATCGGCACGTATCTTTTCCGCTTCGGCCGCACCGGTTGAGCGGGCCTCGTTGGCATCGCGCTTGCGTTCCGCCTCCATGCGGCTGAACACCGAGGTGCTGACATCCTCGGACAGATCGACACGCTTGAGCCGGACATCGACCACCTCCACGCCTATCTTGCGTCCATCGACATCCGCTTTCTGCTGGATCAACTTCATGATCTGGTCGCGCTGGCCGGAAACGACATCGTGCACCGTGCGCTTGCCGAACTCCGCACGCAGACCATCGTTGACGGTCTGGCGAATGCGTCTCTCCGCCTCCCCCTCGTCGGCCCTGACTGACACATAGAACCGCATGGCGTCTACCACCCGCCATTTGATGAACGAGTCAACCAGCACGTTCCTCTTTTCTACAGTCAAAAAGCTCTCGGCCTGTTTGGCATCGCCGGTCAGGATACGGCGGTCAAAAAACACCACATTCTGAATCAGCGGCAGCTTGAATTTGAGGCCGGGCTCCTTGTACACCGCGACCACCTCGCCAAACTGGCGCACCATTGCTGTTTGACGTTGATCCACAGTAAAGATGATGGAGTTCAACAGCAGCAGCGCGACCACTGCGCCGACGACAACCGGTCCAATACGGTTCATGGCCGTCCTCCCCGTTCACGATCCAGAAGTTCCCTGCCCCTGGACAGCGGCGGCGGGCCGCTCGCACCCGCTGACGTGGGTGGTGCCAGCACTTCCGGCTGCGAATAAGGCTGGGTGACAATTTGCTGCAACTTGTCGAGCGGCAGATAAAGCAGATTGTTGCCACCCTTCTGGTCCACCACGACCTTGGCGCTGCGGTTCATGACCTGCTCCATTGTGTCGAGGTACAGCCGCTGACGCGTGACAACCGGCGCCTTCTGGTATTCGGTCAACACTTGCGAGAAACGGGCCGCATCACCCTGTGCATTGGCAATGACCTTCTGTCGATAGCCTTCCGCCTCTTGCATCAACCTTGCCGCCACACCGCGTGCGCGGGGCACCACTTCATTGGCATAGGCCTGCGCTTCATTTTTCAGGCGATCACGGTCCTGGTTGGCTTTTTGCACATCCTCGAATGCCGCCAGCACCTGCTCGGGCGCCTGCACGTTTTGCAGCGTCACTTGGCTGACGTTGATGCCGGTCTTATAGCGGTCAAGAATTTCCTGCATAAGACGCTTCGCGCGCTCAGCGACTTCCGCCCGTCCAACATTGAGCACAAAATCCATCTTGCTTTTGCCAACCACTTCGCGCATGGCGGTTTCCGCCGCCTGACGCACCACATCGTCGCCGTCCTCGGCGTTTTCATAACGGTTGATGAAGAGAAAATTCTCGGGACTTTTCAGATTGAACTGCACGGCGAATTGCAGATCGACGATATTCTCGTCGTCAGTCAGCATCAACGATTCGGCCAGATTCTTGGACTTGCCGCGATAACCCACTTCGATCGTGCGCACACCATCGACATTGACAACCTGATGCGACTCAAACGGCCAGGGCAGCCGCCATTGCGCGCCAGGACCCGTGGTTTGCGTGTATTTGCCGAAACGCATGACGACACCTTTCTTGCCGGCGTCGACAATATAAAAGCCCGACGCCAACCAGACCAGCACGGCCAGTCCGATCAACAAACCCGCCAGCGCCACCGGCGGACGTCCACCAGACAAGGCGCCGCCCGGCTCGCCGCCCGAGGTACCGCCCTTGCCGCCGAACAGATTGCTGATACGCTGATTGAGTCGTTTCCACAATTCGTCCAGATCGGGCGGCCCCGGATTATTTTTATTGCCCCATTGAGGATCGTTCCAAGCCATGATGTCTTTGAAAATTGTTAGGAAATTCCATTCGGAGTGACCATGCCGGCATGGCCGGGTTCCGCGTCATCGGGTATTGCATCGTTTAACAGGCCAGCCAGCGACTGGCGCAAAAGACCCAAACCCAGTCCGGACTTTGCGGACACGCGAACGGCTTGGAGTTTACCATATTCATCCCGCGCCACTCCGGGTTCGATATCCGTCAAATCGATCTTGTTGATGACCTGCAATTGCGGCACACCGCCCGCCCCAATCTCGGCCAGCACTTTGTTGACTTCGCGCATCTGGTGCTCGCGGGCCGGACTTGCGCCATCCACGACATGCAACAGCAGATCCGCTTGCGCTGTGGCTTCCAGCGTGGCACGGAAAGCTTCCACCAGGCTGTGCGGCAACTGACTGATAAAACCGACCGTATCCGACAACACCACCTCGCCAACGCCTTCCAGATAGAGCTTTCGGCTGGTGGTGTCGAGCGTGGCAAACAACTGATCGGCAGCGTAGACGCCTGCGCGTGTCAGCGCGTTGAACAGCGTGGATTTCCCCGCATTGGTATAGCCCACCAAGGCCAGGGTCTTGATTCGGTTGCGCGAACGTGCGCGGCGCTGCGTCTCGCGCTGACGGCCAAGTTTTTCCAGGCGCGTTTTCAGCATTTTGACCCGGTCGCCCAGCAAGCGCCGGTCGGTTTCCAGTTGGGTTTCGCCCGGGCCGCGCAGGCCGATACCGCCTTTTTGCCGTTCAAGGTGCGTCCAGCCGCGCACCAGGCGTGTGGAGAGATGCTCCAGTTGAGCCAGTTCAACCTGCAACTTGCCCTCGGCGCTCTTCGCCCGGCTGGCGAAAATATCCAGGATCAGGCTGACGCGATCCACCACCCGGCACTGAAGAAGCCGCTCCAGATTGCGCTCCTGGGCAGGGGAAAGCTCATGGTTGAAAAGCACGACATCCGCTTGGGTTTCCGAGACGATAGCGGCAATCTCCTCCGCCTTGCCGGAGCCTGCAAAATATTTGGGGTCGGGTTTGGCGCGGCGCCCGCGGATCAGGCCGCAAATCTCCAGGCCGGCCGATTCTGCCAGGCGCTGGAATTCCTCAGTGCTTTCCGCATAGTCGGGCGAATCGAAATCGAGTGAAACAAGCAGCGCGCGCTCGCCGCCCGCGTGACGGTCAAACAGGGAAAATCACCCGCAATGTTTGAAAAAGGTCAAGAAGATGCTTCTTCTTCCAGGCCAGAGTGCCAATTGACGGCACGGGATGGAACCACGGTGGAGATGGCATGCTTGTAGACCATCTGTGTAACGGAGTTCTTTAACAACACCACATACTGGTCAAAGGAATCAATCTGTCCTTGCAGCTTGATTCCATTCACGAGATAAATCGACACCGGCACATGTTCCTTGCGCAAGGCATTCAAAAAAGGGTCTTGCAGGAGCTGGGGTTTTCCGGCCATTTGGCTCTCCTTGTTGATTTTCGCACGGTATGTCTGGCTTGCCGCCCGGAAATCAAGCCCCTTACCGAACGGACACAAGCCCATTCTAGAGCATTCGGAGAAGAAAGTGGGAGATGTGCCGGATTCCGGATTGAATTTACTCAGCCTCGGTTGGGTTACCGGGGAAAATTCAAGAACCAGAATTTCCCGTCCATGCCGCTATTCCGGCAACGCCACGTCACGCAACCGCTGCGCGGCAGCTTCCGGACTGATGGTGTTGACGAACAGCCCTGAACCCAATTCAAAACCTGTCGGAATCGATGTGCGCGGACAGATTTCGATATGCCAGTGATAGCTGGCCGCATGCCCCGCCGCCGGACCCTCGTGGGGCACCGAATGGAGGAAGTAATTGTATTGCGCACCGCCGATCACGGCATCCAGCCGGCTCATGGTGCGTTTCATGATGCGCGCGAGATCGTCCAGCCAATCGTCGGGCGTATCAAGGAAATCCGCCTGATGAACAAGCGGCAGGATATGCACCTCCCATTCAAAACGACTGGCGAATGGCTTGATGGCAATGAAATGTCGTCCGCGTTCGATGACATACTGCCCGACGTCGATCTTTCGCCGGATTTCTCCGGATGCGCGGTCATAAATGGTCGCTTCGAAAGTCAGCGCCTCATCGACCAGCGCGCAGAATATGCAGCGGTGATGCTTGCGAAAATATTCCGCGCTGTTGATCACCTCCGCCTGCACGTTTTCCGGCACCACCGGCATGGCGATGATCTGGCTGTGCGTGTGCGGAATCGAGGCGCCCGCCGCCGGGCCGAAGTTCTTGAACACCAGCACGTATTTGAGCCGCGGATCCGACTCATACAATTGCGCCATGCGAATGCGGTAAGCGCGAAACATCTTTTCCAGATGCTCGACACGCATTTCGTGGATTGCCGCGCCATGATCGGGATGATCGACAAACACTTCATGGCGGCCGTAGCCATCGATGGTCTGTTGAAGCCCGAAGGTGAAATTGCTGTTCTCACGATCGTCGCCAAGCACCGGGTAAAGGTTGGGCACCAGCCTGACCGCCCAGTTGCCATCTTCTGCTTCTATGCGAAAAAGCTCTGGTGGCGTCTTGTCTTCGTTGCCGCGGCAGAATGGACAGGTTTCCACGTGCCTGCGGGTGTCACGCGGCGCCAAATCCTCGGCCTTTTTCGGCCGCATCGAACGCGCGGTCGCCACCAGTACCGATTCCGCCGGCACGATGGGATTGAGCCGGATTTCCCGGGTTTCCTGTTCGCTCATCGCTGACTCCCTTCGTCAATTTTTTTGGGAGCATAATGGCCTCTGTGGTCACCCGCCCGAGAATCTTTTTATGCGCAGCGTGTTCCTGTTTATTGCCACCTTGTTCAACCTTGCGGCCTTGGCTCAACCGGCCAGCATCATGCTGGGGCCGGTCAGCCGCCATACGGCCACCATCTGGATTCAGGGCAATGCACCCGCCAGCGTTGGCCTGGAAGTGGAACAGTCCGGTTCCACGCAGGCCCTGCGCAAAATTTCGGCAATCGCGCTCCAGCCCCAGAACGACCATATTGCGCGGTTTACGCTCGACAACCTGACGGCGGGCGCCGATTACCGTTACAGACTGGTCTGGAACGGAAAGCCGCTCGATCCCGTCTATCGTTTCCGCACCTTGCCCGGCTGGCGGAATGAAGGCCCGGCAGAATTTACCGTCTTTCTCGGCTCCTGCGCCCATCTCTACGACCCCGAGACGGATGGCGACAAGGCATGGAGCGGCGGCCTTGAAATCTTCGACCGCATTGCCGCCCATGCCGCCAGCGAAGTCCGTCCCAATCTGATGTTATGGCTGGGTGACAATATCTACTTGCGTGCCGGTGATTACGAACATCCCGCCGGGATGGCGCGACGCTACCAGAAAGTCCGCAGCCACCCGGCCTTGCGCAAGCTGTTGCCTACGCTGCCGCATTACGCCATCTGGGATGACCACGACTACGGGCCAAACGACCACAATCAGAGCTTTGTTTTCAAGGAAGCCAGCCTTGACCTGTTCAAGCAGTACTGGCCCAATCCCAGCGCCGGCATCCATGACGTGCCGGGGATCTTCACCACCTTTTCCATTGGCGATGTGGATTTTTTCCTGCTGGATAACCGCTGGTATCGTGACAGCGACCGCGACAAATCCGACAACAAGACCATGTTCGGACGCGAGCAGATGCGCTGGCTCAAGAATGGCTTGATGGCCTCGCGCGCCCGCTTCAAGATCATCGCCGGCGGCAGTCAGTTTCTGAATGATTTATCCCGCTTTGAAGGCTGGCAGCATTTCCGCGAAGAACGCCGCGACTTTCTTTCCTGGCTGGAATTGAACAACGTCAGTGGGGTGTTGTTCCTGTCCGGTGATCGCCACCGCACCGAACTCTTGAAGCAGGAACGTCCTGGAAACTACCCGCTCCACGAACTCACTTGCTCACCGCTGACATCCGGTCTGCATCCGGTCGAAGAAGCCGAAGCCAACCACCCTTCCCGTATCAACGGCACGCTGGTTGAAGCGCGCAACTATTGCACGTTGAGCCTGCAAGGCCAGGGCGACGCACGCACGCTGGTCATGAAAAGCCACGATGCGCAGGGTAACCCGTTCTGGGAACACCGTATCGAGGCCGCCTCGCTCCGCCGCGCCAGCGTCACCTCGCGGCCGAGGTAATCAGCCCGCACCCTTGGCAATGCTGTCGGCCCACAGCATGGAATCGATTTGCATCGCCATCAGATCGAGTTGCGCCAGCTCGGAGTGCTGGCCGACGATTTCCTCTCGCGCGCGAACATCGTCTTGCTCAAAGGTCTTGATAAGTGACAGCAGAACGCCAAGCCTGCCCTGATGATGCAGCACGGCGTTGCGGATTTCCTCGGGCAGCGCCAGTTCTTCCAGCAGTTCTGGAAGCGGCGTGCCCAGCAAGGCATCGAGCAGCGAGAACAGGCCGGTCATGAACGCGGCTTCACGCGTCGCCTTGTCGTAACCCAGCGCCTCAGCCAGCAATTCCATCATACGTCCGCGCGTACTGGAAAGCGTCAGCAAGGGGCTGGGGAAATCGCCCCGGCTGTATTGGGCGAACAACAGAAGTTGCAACCAACGTTGCATTTGCCGGCGCCCCAACACAAGAATGGCCTGCGAGAGCGACTGGATACTGCTGCCGCCGGTGACCCCAACTGAATTGACCAGGCGCAGCAGCTTGTAGCTCATCTCTGGCGCTTGCTTGAATGCACGCTCAATCTCGCTGGTTTCGGCATCAGTCAACAATTGCTGCATCAAGCGCAGCATGATCTGTTTGGAAGGGTCGG
>CAZVBY010000001.1:18557-73149 GCA_964625895.1 uncultured Thiobacillus sp. | reverse complement strand
CTAGACATCTTTAATGTTTTACTTTAATTTAAAGGTGTAGTAGCAAAAGAAAAAAGCTGGCGAGTCATCATCCAGCTAGCGGGTTAGCCCGCCGGAAGTGTTGCGGCCGACTGTTTTATTTGAATGCGGCGGCTTTAGGTGATACCCAGCTTGACAATAAAAACCGGTTCTGGCGCCAGTTTGGCGCGATTGCTGTTTCAGGGTTCTTTTGACGCAATCCTGATTATCGATCCCGACACACGCCAAGTCGTCGATGCCAATCGCGCAGCACGTCTGGCGCTCAAATACACTTTGCAGGAATTGCGCGGCAAGCCTGCCAGTGCGGTTTTCCTGGCCGATGGCGCTGCCAGATCCGCGCTTTTCTCTGCGCCTTCCCGCGCAAACGATCTGCGCAACATTGACTGCCGCCTGCTGCGCAAGGATGGTTCGCAGCTTCATGCCGAGGTACGGGCCTTGCCTTTCACGGAGGGCGATCAGGCACTGAATGCCCTGTTGATCCGCGACCTGAGCGAACCGGATCAGCGGGAGGCCGATTACCAGGCGCTTGTTTCGAACATTCCCGGCATGGCCTTTCAGGCGCACCGCGATCTTGAGGGACGCTTCAGCTTGCCTTTCGTCAGCGCGCATTCCGCCATGTTGCTGGGCGTCAAGCCGCAAGCCTTGCAAAAAAACCCTGCCCGCTTTGCCACGCTCGTCCTGCCCGAGGACCGCCCGTCCTACCTGGAGAGTCTTGCCGACGCGAACGGCTGCCACCTGACTTTTAACTGGGAAGGCCGTATCCGGATCAAGGCATGGAAAGACACAAAGTGGGTCAGCATCCGCGCCATGCGGCGAGAAACGCCGTCAGGCACGGTCTGGGACGGCATCATGCTCAACATAACCCAGAGCAAGCTGGCCAAGGCTGAAATCGAACAGTCCCAGGAACAGCTGCGCCACCTGACCCGGCATATCCAGGAAGTCAAGGAAACCGAACGGAAACGCATTGCGCAGGAAGTGCACGACGATCTGGGCGGCAATCTCACCGCCATCAAGATTGGCATTGCCTGGCTCACGCGCCATCTGGAAATCGGACCCGATAAAACCGCCGAACGGCTGGCCTATCTCAATGACATCACGGACGGCGCGCTGGATGCAGTCCATCGCATCGCCAGCGACCTGCGCCCGCCCGCTCTGGATTTTGGCATCGTATCCGCCATCCGCTGGCAGGCAGCGCAAGTTTGCCGAATGGTCGGCATTGACTGTCGGTTTTTCACCAGTCGCAAGGAAATCGCGCTGGAACCGGATGCCTCGATCACTGTATTTCGCATCGCGCAAGAGGCATTGACGAACATCGCCAAGCACGCCGGCGCGACGTCCGCCGAAGTACGCCTGTCGCAACGCAACGGCCAACTGCGTCTGACCGTTGCCGACAACGGGGTTGGCCCGCAATTTGTTAAGAGAAAAACCACTTCGCGCACTTTTGGCATCCTCGGCATGTCCGAGCGGGCCGCAGCGATGGGGGGGAAAGTAACCGTCGAGCCGAACCCCGGCGGTGGCACGCTTGTCTCACTGGAAATCCCGGCTGCGATGCCAGGTTCGAAACCAGCGCCGGGGTCAATAACCCGCAAGCGCACTTGAAGCAAACGTTGAAACAGGCTGTTGGAGTCCTCATGTCGCCGCACACCAAAATCCATACCCTGATCGTTGACGATCATGCCATCGTCCGTGCCGGTATCCGGCAAATCCTTTCCGACACGGACGACATCGAGGTGACGGGCGAAGCGGAAAACGCCGCCGAGGCAATGAAACTGGTCAGAAAAATGCCGTTCGACCTCGCCTTGCTGGATCTCTCGCTACCCGATCGCAACGGGCTGGAACTGATCGAACTGTTCAAAAAGGAGCGCCCCAAAATGCAGGTACTGGTCCTTTCCATGCATCGCGAAACCCAATATGCGATACGCGCCCTGAAAACAGGGGCCTGCGGCTACCTCAACAAACAAAGCGCGCCGGATCAACTCGTATCGGCCATCCATCAGGTCATCGAAGGCCGCCGCTACATTACCGCGCCGGTTGCTGAGGCGCTGGCCTCGGAAATCAGCGTGGGCAGCCAGGCGCTGCCGCACGAGGCGCTTTCCAATCGCGAATTCCAGACGCTTTGCCTGCTGGCTTCGGGCAAGCCGGTTTCTGCCATCGCCGAAGATCTGTCGCTTTCCGTCAAAACCGTCAGCATGTACCGCACCCGGTTGCTGGAAAAAATGCATCTGAAAAACAACGCCGAACTGACCCATTACGCCATCCGAAACGGGCTTGTGGACTGACAATTCGTTCAATTAAGCCCGTTTAGGGCGTTTTCTCCCGGTTTTGGCCGCGCACACGGCCGCTTAGGATTCAGGCATACCCAACAGGGAGATCAAGATGCCTGGACCAAACGACCGACAAACCCTCAGCAATCCATCCGAAATCGCGCGTGAAGCGCTCAGGCGTCTGGCCTTGAGCCGCATTGCCCCGACACCGGACAACTACCAGAAGCTGTACCACGAAATCTCCGGATCGCGTCTGGGTCCTAACCCCGGCGCGGTTCTCGAAGACCTTATCGCCGATCTGCGCAGGGTATATCCGGATGCCGGCATTGAACTCGGTGAGCTGGAGAAAATCGTCCGCCAGGCCAACTGGGTGCAGTGCTCGCAACGTCTGCACGAATTCATCACCCAGCGTGCCGGACAGATGAAAAATATCGGGCGTGGCGGCAATACGCTCTCACTATCAACGGAACTGCTGATCCAGACGCTGGAAATCGGCGTGGCGCCGCAACTGCAAACTTATCCCAGACTTTCCAGCGACCTGGCCAAGGTCATTCAGGATCTGCGCCATGCGGCCGATGCCGCCGCGCTGGAAAAATCCGCCCAGGCGCTCAAAAAATTCTGGCTGGATCTGGAATTGCAACAGACTGGCGCGCTCAATCAGCAGGAGGCATTACGAAACCTGCTTCTGCTTTTGTTGCAAAACATTGGTGAGCTGGTGGACGAAGACAGCTGGCTGCGCGGCCAGCTCGAAATCGTCAGCAAGGTTGTGGATGGCCCGATCAACCCCGATGCGCTGCTGGATGCCGAAAAGCGCCTGAAGGAAGTCATCTTCAAGCAAGGTCTCGTCAAGCACAGCCTGCGCGAAGCGACCACGACGCTGAAAAGCACCATGAAAACCTTCATCAGCCGCATGGGCGAGGCGGTGGAATCCACCGGCGATTACCAGGGAAAAATTACAGGATATGCCGACCAGATCAGTCACACCGAGGACGTCATCGAACTGAACCGGATTCTGGAAAACGTCATCAAGGACACCCGATCCATGCAGGCCGCCACGCAGCGCACGCACGAAGCCATGCAAAACGACCGCCGCGCAGTGGAACAGGCCGAAAGGCGCATCCAGGAACTGGAAGCGGAACTGGTGGAAATGAGCGCGCTGGTCAGCGAAGACCCGATGACCCGCAGTCTCAACCGCCGCGGCATGGAACATGAATACGCGCGTGAAACCTCGCGCGCCATCCGCACGGGCTCGCCGTTGTGCGTGGCCATGCTCGACATCGACAATTTCAAGAAACTCAACGACACGCACGGTCATCTCGTCGGCGACGAGGCGCTCATCCACCTGGTGAAGACTGCCAAGGAAGAGCTTCGCGCCACCGACATCATTGGCCGAATGGGCGGCGAGGAATTCATGATCCTGCTGCCCAATACGGGCGTGGAAGACGCCGTCATGGTCGTCACACGCCTGCAACGCGCGCTCACGCGAAAAATATTCCTCGGCGAAAAGAACCTTGGTGAAAAGAACCTGACCGAGAGCGACAAGATCCTGATCACTTTCAGCGCTGGCGTGGCGCGCTACGAACATGGCGAAGCGCAGGAATCCATCATGGATCGCGCCGACAAAGCCTTGTACGAGGCCAAGCACACTGGCAAGAACAAGGTCTGCATCGCCGCCCCCGGCAACCCGGCACAGGCCGCAGCAAGCGCATGATTTCAAGCAGGCTGTTGGCAATGAAATGATCAGCCAGCGCTAAACAATCTCCACCCCCCTCCGATTACACAAACAACAGCGGTTGACATGCCTCCCACACCAGGCAAACCAATGTTAAGGACACCCGCCCGAGTGAATCGGACTTAACTTAAAGGAGATACAAAAATGGCAGCAGTGATCAACACCAACGTCGCTTCCCTCAACGCGCAGCGCAATCTGTCTGCTTCGCAGAACTCGCTCAATACTTCCATCCAGCGCCTGTCTTCCGGCCTGCGCGTGAACAGCGCCAAGGACGACGCCGCCGGCCTGGCGATTGCCGAACGCATGAACGCCCAGGTCAAGGGCATGAACGTCGCCATGCGCAACGCCAACGACGCCATTTCCATGGCGCAAACTGCGGAAGGCTCTCTTGGCAAGATCGGCGATGCGCTCCAGCGCATGCGCGAATTGTCCGTGCAATCCGCCAACGCCACCAACAGCGGCAGCGACCGGACCAATCTGGATGCCGAATTCCAGCAGCTGGGCGATGAAATCACCCGCCTGGTTGCCGCCACCTCGTTCAACGGCCAGGACCTGCTGAACACCGCTGCCGGCTTTACCTTCCAGGTCGGCGCCAACAACGTCGCCGCCGAAGACCGTATTACAGTCAGCACCACCGATCTTTCCGCCAACGCACAAATCGGTACCGCCGGTACGGTCATCACCGGGGACATCACCTCGCAGGCTAACGCCCAGGGCATGATCGCCAGCATCGATACCGCCATCGACGCCGTCACCACCCAGCGTTCCAACTGGGGCGCCGTGCAGAACCGTTTCGAAGCGGTGGTTTCTAACCTGCAGATCGCTTCCGAGAACCAGTCTGCCTCGCGCGGACGCATCATGGACGCCGACTTTGCAACGGAAACCGCCAACATGACCCGCGGCCAGATCCTGCAACAGGCCGGCACCGCCATGCTGGCGCAGGCCAACTCGCTGCCGAACAACGTGCTGCAACTGCTGCGCGGTTAATTTGGCAAACAGTTCATCCGGCCGGCACGCGATATCACCTCGCTGCCCGTGCCGGATGAAGAACCTGTTCCAACATGGATTGATGCCGATTCCTGCTTGAACAGGCTCTAAAAGGAGCAATAGGATGATCGACAAACTCACCAACACCGTTGCCTGGCCGCCCGCCCCATCGGCCACCCAAGCAGCCCGGCCGGTCGGCACGGCGCCGTCTTCCGGCGTCGCCCCGCCTGTGCCCGCTTCAGTCCCACAACCGCAAACTCAGGCGGAATTGGGCAAGGCCGCGCGCGAGATCAATGCGTTCATCCAGCCTGCCGCCGCATCGATCGAATTCTCCCTGGACGACGAAACCGGCCGCACCATCGTGAAAATGATCGACCGCGAAACGAACACGGTGATCCGCCAGATTCCCAATGAAGAAGTGCTGAAAATCGCCCAGGCGCTGGATCGACTCCAGGGCCTGACCTTGCGTACGGAAGCCTGAGGAAACACAGATGCTCAGCGCACCCGGCGTCGGATCAGGACTGGACATCAACGGCATCGTCAGCCAGTTGATGGCGGTTGAACGACAGCCGCTTCAGCAACTGGATGCCCGCCAGAAGAAGTTCGAAAACCAGCTTTCGGCCTATGGCCAGTTGAAGAGCGCGCTTTCCACCTTTCAGTCATCGGTCAATGCGCTGTCCAGCCTGGACAAATTTCGCGTCTATTCCACAGGATCGACCGACGAGTCAGTGCTCAAGGCCACCGCCAGCGCCAGCGCCGCACCGGCCAGCTACCAGATTGAAGTATCCCAGCTTGCCCAGCAGCAAAAGCTCAGCGCGGCAGCGGTGCCCAGCACGTCCAGCCTGATCGGCACCGGCACGCTGACCATCGAATTCGGCACGCACGATACGGTCGCCGGCTCCTTCACGCCCAATGCCGGCAAGACGCCGCTGACATTGACCATCGACAGCACCAACAACACGCTTGCTGGCGTGCGCGATGCCATTAACCGTGCCAACGCCGGCGTGTCGGCCAGCATCATCTATGACGGCAGCGGCCACCGGCTGGTGATTTCGTCCAACGACAGCGGCACGGCCAACAGCCTGAAAATCACCGCGGCGGACAGCGACGGCAATCACACCGATGCCGCCGGACTCTCTTTCCTCGCATACGACCCGCTCGCGGCAGCCGGCGCCGGAAAGAACCTGAATCAACTCTCCGAGGCCCGCAATGCGCTGTTCAGCGTGGATGGCATCGCCGTCAGCCACGCCTCCAATGCCGTGACAGGCGTCATCGACGGCGTGACACTGACGCTCAACAAAACCAATGCCGGCACGCCCGCAACGTTAAATGTCAGCCGCGATATCGCGTCTGTCACCAAGTCGGTCGAGGAATTCGTCAAAGCCTACAACGATATCGATAAGGTGTTGAAAGACCTGACCGCGTACAACGAAACAACGAAAAAGGGCGCGGCCCTGCAGGGCGATTCCGCCACGCGCGCGATTCGCGCCCGCTTGCGCGAAATCATGGGCGGCAGCGTGGGAGACAATTTCTTTCAGACCCTGTCGCAGGCTGGCGTCGCGTTCCAGCGGGACGGCACCCTGGCAGTCAACACAAGCAAACTGGAACATGCGCTGAATGAAAACTACGAAGCCGTCGGCAACTTGTTCGCACGTGACAGCAGCGTTACGACGGAAACCGGCTTCGGGCGCCGACTTGATCATTACCTCGATGGCCTGCTTGGCAGCGAAGGCAGCCTGGCCACCCGCACCGAAGGCATCAACCGCAGTCTTCGCACGCTCGAACAAAAAGAGGAAAGTCTGCTGGCCCGCATGGAGCAGATCGAAAAGCGCTACCGCGCGCAGTTCACGGCATTGGACTCGATCGTCAGTTCCATGAACGCGACCAGCGCTTTTCTCACTCAGCAACTCAAAAACCTGAACAGCAACAACGGCAACTAAGGAGGAAACACCATGTTCACACCCGCGCGCCAATACGCAGACACCTACAAACAGGTCGGACTGGAAACCGAAGTTGCGGGCGCAGACCCGCACAAACTGGTTCTCATGCTGCTTGACGGCGCAATGTCGGCGCTCAGACTGGCCGCCATCAGCATCGAAAGACATGATCTGGCGGTCAAATCCGCGCAATTATCCAAGGCCATCGCCATCATCAACGAAGGGCTGCGCGCATCGCTCGACCACAAGCGCGGCGGCCAGATCGCCAAACGCCTGGATTCGCTGTATCTCTACATTACCAGCCAGATCATCGAGACCAATCTGTCCAACCGGAACGAGCCGCTCAACGAGGCAATGGATCTGCTGTCGATGATTCAGGACGCCTGGAAAGGGATTCGCTCTCCCGCGGGTTCCCCCAGCCGCATGGCCGCGTAAGGTGGTCATCATGAGTTCGCCGCGCATCAGCACCATCACGCATTACGAATCCCTTTCCGGCATGCTTGCCACCATGGTCAGCGCCGCCGAACAGGGCAACTGGGATCAGGTGGCCGGCATGGAGCCTGCCTGCAAGCCGCTGATCGAGAAAATCCGTGCCGCATCAACGGATGAAAGGCTTTCCGAACAGGAGCGAAAACAAAAGGTCCGGGTCATCAAGAAAATTCTCCAGGACGACGCCCGCCTGCGTGAACTGGCAACGCCCTGGATGGCCAGACTGCAGGAAATGCTGACGCAGTCACGCAACGGCCGCGCCGCGCTGGACGCCTATCGAGGCTGATGGTTTCCATGGATGTCTCCAACAATACAGCCAGACTCGTTGCCACGGCCACAACGGCCAGGCTTGCCTCGCTGGAAGCCGCCTTGCAATCGGCCCTGGCACTGACCCACGCGCCGGTATCATCCCGCCAGACCCAGGTGGACAAGGTGCGTGAGGCGACGCAAGTCCGGCAGGCTGTGCATGCACAACCACAACCGATACCACGCGCCCCGTCATCCAGCGATACGGATACAAAAGCGGGCGAAACCGTGCTCACGCACCTCAGCAAGACCGCCGGGCTGATCGCATCCCTGCTCAGCGCGGCAGACCGGGAAGAAGCCCCGCACGCGCGTGCCGGTCGCGCACAGCCCGTACTGGAAACGCCGCCGCGCTACCCTGCGGAACTGGCGATTGGCCTGCGCGATGCGCTGGAAAGAACCGGCTTGTTCTATGAATCGCACCTGCTGGCCTGGCATCGCGGCCAGTTGCCAAGGGAAAGCCTGGATCATGAACCGCAAATGCAACTGCCGCGCCCGCAACTGGAGCAGGCTTCCGCTTCGACGACCGCTTCTGCTGCCACGACGGCATCTACGCCAGCCGCGCCTGCGCCAGGCATGGAGCATGAAGCGGCCAGGCTGGTCACACAACAACTGCTGCTCATCGACAAGCCGATTCTGCAATGGAGCGGGCCGCTTTGGCCGGGACAACCCGCAACCGTGCTCATCGAACAATCGCCCCAGCCAGCGGCGGATCAGCCCGCTGCATGGAATACCCGGCTGCATCTTGATTTTCCGGAGCTGGGCGCGATCGAGATCAATATTCGCCTGGATGGCGCTGGCATCAACCTGAATATTCTGGGTGAACGCCACGACTCCGTGAGCCGCATGAATGAAACACTACCCGGCTGCGCGAATCGACTCGTCGCCGCGGGTTGTCGCGTCAATGGTCTGCACATCGGGGCATTTCCGGCCCAGATCGGGGAAACGGGACATGAACCCGCCTGATCCGCGCGCATCCGCCGCCGCCATTCGCTATCTGCCCGGCGACTACGCGCCGAAAGTCATTGCCAAGGGACGCGGCGCTGTCGCCGAAGCCATCATCGAACACGCCAAGGCAAGCGGCGTATTTGTCCACGAATCACCGGAACTGGTCGGCCTGCTGATGGGGGTAGATCTGGACAGCCATATCCCGCCGCAGCTCTACATGGTCATTGCCGAATTGCTCGCCTGGCTGTATCAGCTGGAACAGGAAACTGCCGGCCGCGGCCAGGACCGTGCCGATCCCGTACGCGCCGATACGTCCTCCCTTCCGGACGGACAAACGACAACATGGATACGGAACCACTGACCGCACCGACAATGAACGAAGACACGCCATCCCCGCCATCTGGCGGCAACCTGTCGGCCAACCGCTACGCCATCTGGTCGAAAAGCGAAATCCTGCACATCCTGAATTCGATCCAGGAGCAAAATGTGCTCGTCAACCTGTCCGCCGAAACGAGCGGTGATGTGTTTCTCAGTTCGCTCATCGCGGTGGACGACCACAACAACACGATGGTGCTGGACCCTTCGCAGAACCGCGCTGTCAACGACCGTTTTGTCAATGGCCAGACCATCCTGTTCGAAACCATGCTGGATCAGGTACGCGTCTATTTCCGCGCCGACCGGGCCTGGCACTGCCTGCATGGCGGCGAAGCTTGTCTTTGCCTCCGCATCCCCGAATCCGTCATCCGTTTGCAACGGCGGGACTACTACCGCGTGCACCTTCCCTCCTCCAAGCCCGTCCTCTGCCTCATTCCGCCGCAGGTCGAATCCGGCCTCGATGCGCCGGTCTCGGCCACCGTCGAAGACATTGGACTGGGTGGCATCGCTGTCGTGTATCTGGACAATGCGTCCAACATCGGACATGGGACCATGCTCAAGAATTGCCGGTTCACCCTGCCTGGCATTGGCGAAGTCTCGGCCGATCTCGAAGTGCGCAACGTGACTCATGTCAAACGCAAAAGCGGGCCCGGCAAAATCCGTCTTGGCTGCCGCTTCGACGATATCGACAACCAGCTGCAAAACGCGCTACAGCGCTACATCATCAAGCTGGAATGCGAGCGGCGCGCGAAACTGGGATAAGGTCATTCCCAGTCAATCCCTCAATTTGTCATTTTCCTTGCGCTGCCTGCCATGCATGCCGCACGGTCTTCGTCGCTTGCTCATCGGCTTCGCGTGATCATTCTGAATCGGGAACGGGAAATGAAGCTTGGGAAAGCCGGCAACGCGCCGGGCCTGTGCAAAATCATATCTGCATGTTCATGATGTCTTGATAGGCCTGCACCAGCTTGTTTCTGACCTGTACGGTGGCCTGAAAGGCAATGCTGGATTTTTGCAGCGATACCATGACATCGTTGAGGTTGACGCTGCGATCCCCCAGTTCAAAAGCCCTGGCCATCTCACTGGAAGACTGTTGCATACTGCTGACCTGATCGAGCGAGGTTTTCAACACCGAGCCAAAGCCCGGGCCATTGTCCGCCTCGGCCCTTTTGACCGGCCGCGCGCCGGACGCATAGTCCGCATGCGCGCGGAGCATGGCCACCATGCGGTCGATTTTTGCCGTATCCATCCGAACCTCCTTGCCGGGTTCATCCTCATCTGAACGAAAGATAGCAAGGACCGGCAAGCCGGCATGAGCCGAATTAAGGGAAAAAACCGGGTCTATTCCGCCGACCGGTTTGGCGCCGCCTGTCGATAATCAGCACTAAGCCTGACCACACATAAGCCTGACACGGAGTTTCTTGACATGAGCGAAGCGGCGCAAACAGCCATTGCCCCGAGAATGCAGATTTTTCCACTGCCCCCGGCAGGCGGCAAAGCCATGGCCCTGATCGGCCTGGCAGCGGTGGTCGCCATCGTCGCTGGTCTGTGGCTGTGGGGCAAACAGCCGGAATACCGGGTGCTTTTCAGCAACGTCACGGATCGGGATGGCGGCGACATTATCGGCGTGCTGACGCAGATGAACGTGCCCTACCAGTTCACCGAAGGCGGCGGCGCCATTCTGGTACCGGCCGACAAGGTGCACGAAGCGCGCCTGAAGCTCGCTTCACAGGGTCTGCCCAAGGGCGGCGGCGTCGGTTTCGAACTGATGGAGAACCAGAAGCTGGGCGTTAGCCAGTTCCTGGAGCAGGTCAATTATCAACGCGCGCTGGAAGGCGAACTGGCACGCTCGATGCAGGCCATTTCAGCGGTGCAGAGCGCGCGCGTGCACATCGCTTTCACCAAACAGTCGGTTTTCGTGCGCGAGGAACAGAAGCCGACCGCATCGGTGGTGCTCAATCTGTATCCTGGCCGCACACTTGACTCCGGGCAAATCAGCGCGGTCACCCATCTCGTCTCGAGCAGCGTGCCGGGGTTGTCGCCAAAGAGCGTGACGGTACTCGACCAGAGCGGCAACCTGCTCTCCGAGAAGGAAAACGCAGCCGGCGGCGCCGGCATGGATGCCAGCCAGCTCAAGTATGTGCAGGATTACGAGCGTGGCGTGGCCCGCCGCATCGAGGCGATTCTTTTCCCCATCGTGGGCAAGGATAACGTCCATGCCGAGGTATCCGCCGAAATCGACTTCTCGCGCACAGAACAGGCCGCCGAAACCTACAAGCCCAATCAGGATGCGGCGCAGGCAGCCATCCGCAGCCAGCAGATCAGCGAATCGAACAACAGCGGCGGCGCTGCCATCGGCGTGCCAGGCGCGTTGACCAACCAGCCGCCCGCCCCCGCCGCCGCACCGGTCAACCAGCAAGGCGGCGCCACCGCCAGCGCAGCCACACCCGCTGGCAACTCGCGCAAGGACGCCACCACCAATTACGAGGTCGACAAGACCATCCAGTACGTGCAAAAACCCATGGGCGGGGTTAAACGCCTGTCGGCCGCGGTCGTCGTGAACTACAAGAAGGTGTTGGACAAGAAAGGCGCGGCCAGCTTCGTGCCGCTCTCCGCTGCAGAAAAAACCCAGATCGACGCCTTGGTCAAGGAAGCAATGGGTTTTAGCCAAGTGCGCGGCGACACGCTCAACGTCACCAACACGCGCTTCACCAGCCCGGAAATCGAGAAGCTTCCAGAGATGCCGGTGTGGAAACAGCCAGAGAACATCAATCTGGCCATGCTCGGCGGCAAGTATCTGCTGCTGGCAGCCGTCACGGCCTATGCCTTCTTTGCCTTCGTGCGTCCTTTGCTGAAACGCGCCTCAGCGGCAGCCAGGGGGAAAGTGGAAACCAATCCGGAAAAGGAAAATGAGGGCTCGCCGACAGGCGAAACACCTGCGCTGACAGGGGAAAAAATGCTGGCGTTGCCCGGGACAAACCAGGCCCCCATGACGGAAGACCGCCTGCAGGCTGCACGCATGGCGGCGCGCCAGGATCCACGCGCCGTGGCCAATGTGGTAAAGAAGTGGGTAGACGGAAATGAGTGATGCCGGCGTGATGAAGAGCGCCATCCTCCTGCTCTCGCTGGGCGAGGATGAGGCGGCGGAAGTGCTGAAATATCTGGGCCCGCGCGAGGTGGAAAAAATCGGCGCGGCAATGGCCGGCCTCTCCAGCGTGAGCCGCGAGCAGATCGACGCGGCCATTGATTCCTTTCACGAATCCACCTCGGACCGCAACGGGCTGCATGTTGACTCATCAGAATACGTCCGCTCCGTGCTGGTCAAGGCGCTGGGCGACGACAAGGCGGTGCACGTCATCAACCGCATTCTCAAGGACAATGATTCGCCCGGCATCGACCATCTACGCTGGATGTCGCCCGAGCAAGTGGCTGCGCTGATCCGCAACGAGCACCCGCAGATCATCTCGACCATACTCGTCCACCTCGAACCCAGCCAGGCCGGGCAGGCGCTTTCCTTGTTCGACGAAAAACTTCGCAACGACGTCGTTCACCGCATCGCGCTGCTGGATGGCGTGCAGCCCGCTGCGCTGCAGGAATTGAGCGATGTGCTCGGACGCCTGCTGACCGGCCGCAATTTCTCGCCCAACAAGCCGATGGGCGGCATCAAGGCGGCAGCGGAGATTCTTAATTTCGTCGGCACGCACGAAGAAACCATCATGGAGAACCTGCGCACCCAGGATGAAACCCTCGCGCAGAAAATCGAGGATGAAATGTTCATCTTCGACAACCTGATGGATGTCGACGACAAGGGCATCCAGCTCATGTTGCGCGAAGTTCAGTCCGAGTCGCTCATCATTGCCCTCAAGGGCGCCACGCAGGATCTGCGCGACAAAATATTCAAGAACATGTCCTCGCGCGCAGCGGAAATGCTCAAGGAAGACCTCGAATCCAAGGGGCCGGTCAAGCTCTCCGAAGTCGAAGCCGAGCAAAAACAGATCCTGCAAACTGTCAAGCGACTGGCGGACGAGGGGCAGATCGTGATTGCCGGCAAGGGTGGCGAAGAATATGTCTAACATCGTGATCCCGAAGGAACGACTCACCGCCTATCAGCGCTGGGAACTGGCCTCGTTTGATGAAGCGGGCGAGCAGGAAGAAACGGCGGCGCAAAATGAGGCCGCGGCACTGGAAAGCCTGCGCCAGTCCGCGCGCGACGGCGGCTATGCGGAAGGTTTTGCCGAGGGGCTGAAAGAAAGCCGCGCCCATAGCGAGGCGTTGCGCGAACGTCTGAGCACGTTGTTTGAAAACACCCAACACGAGCTGGCCGCACTTCCCGAGCAGATTTCCGGGCCGACGCTTGACCTTGCCCTGACGCTGGCCAAGGCCATGCTGCACCAGGCGCTGGCCGTCCGGCCGGAATTGATCCTGCCCATCGTGCGTGATGCCATCACCAAACTGCCCGCGCTATCCGGCCACACGCATCTGCTGCTCAATCCGGATGATCTCAAGCTCGTTAACGAGCTGATGAAAGACGAGCTCGCCGCCTATGGCATCAAAACCAGGCCGGACATGTCCATGCAACGTGGCGGCTGCCGCATCGAATCCCATGCAGGCGCGGCAGACGCCAGCATCGAATCCCGCTGGCAGCGGATAAGCAAGGCACTTGGCCAGAACAACGATTGGCTGGAGGAAGCATGAGTCAAGGAATCTCCAGGGCAAGAATCACTTCCCTTGAACCCCCCCGCCAACTCCCTTTTATCAAGGGGTGGCTGCCTTGTTACCCCCTTGTCAAAGGGGGTGGCAAACAAAGTGAGCGGGGGGATTCATCCACCGTGAAATCCCCCACCCCCCTTTATCAAGGGAGGATTGAAATAAAAATGCGCACACTGGAACTCGAAGCCGGCATCAGCCGCTTACTGAAAGACTGCGAACAGCTTGCCCTGATCGCCGAACCGGTACAAATTTCCGGCAAGGTCACGCGCGTCGCCGGGCTGATCGTTGAATGCATCGGCATCAAACTCGCTGTCGGCAACAGTTGCAGCATCCTGATGAGCGACGGCAATCAGGTCGAAGCCGAAGTGGTCGGTTTCTCCAACGACCGGTTGTTCCTGATGCCGCATGGCCAGGTCAACGGCATCGAACCTGGCGCGCCAGTCATTGCCGAAGATATCACTGCCAGCCTGCCCAAACCCGGCACCGTCAACCATCCCAGAAAGCGCAGTTCCGATCGCGCCAAGCATTACCCTGTGGGGGATGAGTTATTGGGCCGCGTGCTCGACGGCATGGGCCGGCCGCTGGACGAAATCGGCCCGCTTCACACGCAACACCAGCGCCCGCTGCACAGCCGCCCCTACAACCCGCTCGCGCGCGCACCCATTTCCGAAATTCTCGACACGGGGGTGCGCGCCATCAACGCGTTGCTCACCGTGGGCCGCGGCCAACGCATCGGCCTGTTCGCTGGCAGCGGCGTGGGAAAGAGCGTGCTGCTCGGCATGATGGCGCGCTACACCACTGCGGATGTCATTGTCGTGGGGCTGATCGGCGAACGCGGTCGCGAGGTCAAGGAATTCATCGAGCACATCCTCGGCCCCGAAGGCCTGGCGCGCTCCGTTGTCGTGGCCGCGCCTGCCGACACATCACCGCTGATGAGGCTACAGGGCGCCGCCTACGCCACCACCATTGCCGAATACTTCCGCGATGAGGGAAAAAACGTGCTGCTCATCATGGACTCGGTCACACGCTATGCCATGGCGCAGCGGGAAATTGCGCTGGCCATCGGCGAGCCGCCCGCATCCAAGGGTTATCCGCCCTCGGTGTTTGCCAAGATTCCGCAACTGATCGAACGCGCGGGCAACGGCCGCGAAGGCAGCGGCTCGATCACCGCTTTTTACACCGTGCTCTCGGAAGGCGACGATCAGCAGGACCCCATCGCCGACAGCGCCCGCGCCATCCTCGACGGACATATCGTGTTGTCGCGCACGCTGGCGGAATCCGGCCACTATCCGGCCATCGACATCGAAGCCTCCATCAGCCGGGCCATGATCAATCTGGTGTCGTCCGCGCATCAGGATGCTGCGCGTTATCTCAAACAGTTGTATTCACGCTACCAGCGCAACCGTGACCTGATTTCCGTCGGCGCCTACAAGCCGGGCTCCGACCCGGCCATCGATCAAGCCATCGAATCTTATCCAGGCATCGAGGCATTCTTGCAGCAGGGCATACAGGAACGCGCGCCCGTGCAGGACAGCATCCGTGGTCTGGCCAATGCGCTGGAGACCAGACAGGAGAAAACCGAATGATGAAACGCAGCACCCTTGCAACCCTGATCCGTCTGGCGGGTGAAGACAAGGAGCGTGCCGCCGAGTCACTGGCGGTAGCGGTATCCGGACAGCGTCAAGCCGAGGCCACCCTGAATACACTGGATGGCTATCTGACTGACTACCGTCAGGGCATGGAACGCAAAGCCTGCCAGGGCGCCAGCGCAACAGAATTAAAGAACCAGCTGGCTTTTCTTGGCCAGCTGGATCAGATGATCGAAAAGCAGAAACACGCCATTCACCTGTCCACGCAACAGGTCGAACTCTGCCGCGATAAGTGGCGCGGCCACTTTCGCCGCGAAAAATCCTACAGCCTGCTCGACCGCCGCTGCGAGACGGTCGAAACAGCCAAAGCGCTCAAGCAGGAACAGAAAATACTCGACGAACACGCTATGCGTCTGCATGGCGACACACAACGCGACAAGAACGCCGCATAAAGATCAAAACAAAGGATCCAGCCATGCCCACGCCCGCCATTACTGCCGCGATACCCGCCAAGACCTCGACAATGCCGCAGAACGGATCTGAGTCAGCAATGGATAACACCATGCTCTTTGCCGACACGCTATCCGGAGCGATGGACAGACATACCGGCAAAACGGAATCCGATGAAGCGGTCCTGGCCAAGGCCGAGGAAACCCCCGCGGCAGACATCACAGAAACCGCGACACCTGGCGTGATGCAACAGGCTGAGGTGGTCGCATTGCGTGCGGAGCTTGCGCCTGCCGACCCTGCCATCGCAATGCCCGCACTGGCGGCTGCCCTGCAAGCCGCCGCCCTGACGCAGCCGGCGGTGGCCCCAGGCCACCCCGAAGCATCCGCAATGCCTGTCGAGATGGAAAACGCTGTCGATCCTGCAATGGAGACTTCGCTGCCGCTTGCTGCGCAGCCAGGTTTAGACGACCTGACCGCGCGAGACGCCTCACCAACGCACTTTGGCATGGCCAGCCCGGCAAACCTCCCCATCCAAAGCGTCACGCCTGGCAAGTCAGGCATGACGGAACGCATGGCAGCGCTGGACACAGGCAGCCAAAAACCGCGCATGGCGCCGCACAAACCAGAGGACGCAAGAATCAGCATCGATGCAAACAACCGCGCTCAGGCAAACCAGGCGCCACGCTTGGCAGAAGCCGCTGCCGCGCCGACCGAAACCCCCGGCGCGACGGCCAGCGCGCCGCAACCCTCGCCCAGCCTGTCGTTCAACCTGCCTGTAACGGCTGGCGCGCCAGCGGTTAACGCACAGGCGGCCCAGTGGATCGCGCCGAATGTCGGCAGCGCGGCCTGGGCTGACGCCATGGGCCAGAAAATGGTGTGGATGGCCTCGGAACAAATCCAGCAAGCCGAGTTGCGCCTGAGCCCGGAAGGGCTTGGCCCCATGCAGATCGTGTTGAGCATTGAAAACGGCGCAGCGGATGTCCGCTTCCTGGCCCACGACGCGCAGGTGCGCGAAGCCTTGCAGTCCGCCCTGCCAAAACTTCAGGAACAGATGACGAGCGCAGGATTCAGTCTGGAACGTGTCAGTATTGACGCAGGCACCGCCGGCCGACAGGGTAATCAGGAACAAGGCAGCAGCGCCCGTCATGCCGGCAAGGGAAACAGCCGCGCACATGCGGAAATAACGCCAATCATCGTCAGTGGGGGAATGCCCGCACGTCAGTCAGGACTGATTGACACGTTCGCCTGATGCACGGCTGTCTATCAACCTGAAAGCAAGTCTCCAAAAATCACACGGTGTGCACGGATAACCATTCGTGCACGCCGCGTGATTTGCGATTCGACCCGGCACGCCGGAATTCACTCGGCTTTAACAGGGTGTTGAAAAACGACTGCAAGGGCGTGATGCTGCGTCAGAAACCGGCTGAAAATGCTCATGTATCACGTATACACTCCGATTTTTCGCCTGTTTTTTCCTTGCGTGACGCCCTCTCGCTACGTTTTTCAACACCCTGTTAACCGGAAGTAAGGGGTAAACCCCGCTTTAATCCAGCGATTCCCGATTCTCGCGCTTGCCGATAATTCAGTACGCAATTCACCAACAGGCAAGGAGTAAACATGGCTAAGGCAGCAGCAGCAACCGCGCCGGCTGGCGCAGGGGACGCGCCAAAATCCAGCAAGAAAATCATCATCATCGCCCTGGTTGGCGTTCTGGCAGCAGCGGTCGGGGGAGGCGGCGCGTGGTTTTTCCTGTCGCAGAAAGACAGCGGCCACAAGGCGGAAAAAGTCGATGCCGAGGCCGAACCAGCCGGGCCGCCGGTCTTCCTGCCCCCCGAAACCTTTACCGTCAACCTGCAACCCGAAGGCGAGGAGCAATACCTGCAAGTGGGCCTGGTCATACAGGTCAAGGATCAGGCGGCCATCGACCAGATGAAGCTGTACATGCCGCAGATTCGCAGCCGGCTGCTGATGCTGCTGTCCAGCAAGAAGGCTTCGGAAATCTCCGACCTTGCGGGCAAGAACAAGCTGATCGAGGAAATCATCGCCCAACTCAAGCAGCCCTTTGCCGAAGGTGCGGCGCCGCTCAAGGTGAAGAGCGTGCATTTCACCGATTTCATCATCCAGTAACGCGACAAAACGCCGGTTTCCATGGAACAGGAAAACGAGTTTCTCTCGCAGGATGAAGTCGATGCGCTGCTGAATGGAATCGGCGGCGAGACAAGCGCCAATGTGGCGCAAGACGCAGCACAAAACGTGCAGCCCTACGACCCCGCCAGCCGCGAGCATCTGTCCGGTATCCGCTTGCCGGTGCTGGAAAGCATCAACGAGAAATTCTCGCGCGCGCTCCGCATCGTGCTGACGGATTTCACGCGAATGCCTTGCGAACTGACGCTGTCACCGTTACGCATTCTGAAATTTGGCGACCTGGCCCACGGCCTGCCTGCTGTCACCGGCGCGGGCCTCTTCAGCCTGGCGCCGCTGCATGGCACAGGCGCGCTATTCATGGATCATGACACGGCATCCGTCATCATTGATTCGCTGTTCGGCGGCGGCGGCCGCCAGCCGCAAGACCATGCGGGCCGTGAATTCAGCCCTATCGAACTGCGCATGGTGGAAAAGGTCCATTTGCTGACGCTGGACTGCTATCGCAAAACCTGGTCCGCCGTGCATCCCGCCGAGTTCGCCTATTTGTCGTCGGAAACGCACAAGCAATTCGCCAATATCGCGGAGGCCGACGAACCCGTGGCCGTTACGGCGCTTAATCTGAAAATCGGCCAGTCGGGCGGGGAAATCCTGCTTTGCTTGCCCTACCGTGCGATCGAACCGATCCGTCATCTGCTGTCCCGCGCGACCAGGGAGGAAGAAGCCAGCGCGGATCGCAACTGGCTGCGCCTGCTGTCCGCCCGGGTGCAAAGCGCGGAAATCGAAATCTGCGCCAACCTTGGCACCGCGGTCATTCCCTTGCGCCAGATCATGGCTATGCAGGCAGGCGATTTCATTCCCGTCAGCGTGCCGGACAAGGTCGCGGCGCAGGTCGATGGATTTCCGCTAATGGAATGCAGCTTCGGCATTTCCAACGGCCAGTATTCACTGCGCGTGGAAAGAATTCTCCCGCAAAACCAACAGGAGCCCGCTCATGGAAGCATCGACTGACACACTTGTCGCCGAAGAAACGCACAACGCCCCGCAGCCGTCTTACGACGGCGACGAACAGGAAATCGTGACGCATGAAGGGACGTTGTCCAAACCGCTATTCCAGCCGCTTTCCGGACAGGGTAACGGCAGCGGGACGAGCGATATCGACATGATTCTCGACATTCCCGTGCAGCTCACGGTGGAGCTTGGCCGCACCAAGATTTCCATCAAGAATCTGCTGCAACTATCGCAAGGTTCGGTTGTTGAATTGAACGGCATGGCTGGCGAGCCGCTGGACATTCTGGTCAACGGCACCCTGGTCGCGCAGGGCGAGGCGGTGATGGTCGACGAACGGCTGGGCATTCGCCTGACTGACGTCATCACGCCGGCTGAACGCATCCGGAAGCTGAACAAATGAGGTGCCGCGCATACGCCGCGCTGGCTGTCTGGCTGTCGACCCAGGCTTCGCTGGCGGCCGAACCCGCGCCCGCCGCGGTTTCATCGGCAGGCGGGTTGTTCAGCGTGGCATTTGGACTGGCCGCCGTCATTGCCATGATCGCCGGGCTGGCATGGATGGCGCGCAGGATGGGCATGACCAGACTGAACGGCAGCGCATTGATCCGGATTGTCGGTGCGGCATCGCTGGGCGCGCGCGAGCGCGTGGCCATCATCGAAGTGCAGGAAACCTGGATCGTGGTGGGCGTATCCAGTGCGGGCGTCACGCCGCTGGCCACACTGCCCAAGGGAAATGTCTCGACACAGGCAGGCGTCAACATGCCGGAAGGTTTCGCCGGCCGTCTGAAAACCCTGCTGGAAGCCGCCGCTCATGCACGCAAGTAAAAAGCGCGTTCTCGCTGCAATCTGCGGGCTGATGCCGGTACTGGCCTGTGCCGCACCGGAAGGGCTGCCGGCCTGGACCAGCACGCCCGCGCCGGGTGGCGGACAGAGTTATTCGCTCAGTCTGCAAACCTTGCTGCTGCTGACTTCACTGAGCTTTCTGCCCGCCATGCTGCTGATGATGACCTGTTTCACCCGCATCATCATCGTACTGTCGCTGTTGCGGCACGCCCTCGGCACGCAGACGTCACCGCCGACCCAGGTGCTGGTGGGGCTCTCTCTGTTTCTGACCTTTTTCATCATGGGTCCGACGCTCGACAAGATTTATACCGAGGCCTATCAGCCCTATTCAGAAAACCGTCTTGGATTCAACGAGGCGATGGAAAAGGGCGCGGCGCCGCTCAAGGCTTTCATGTTGCGGCAGACACGGGAAACCGATCTGGCGCTCTTTGCGAGGCTGTCACGCGCCCCGCAAATGCAGGGCCCGGAAGACGTCCCCATGCGCATGTTGATTCCGGCCTATATCACCAGCGAGTTGAAAACAGCATTCCAGATCGGCTTTGCGGTCTTCATTCCATTCCTCATCATCGATCTGGTGGTCGCCAGCGTGTTGATGTCGATGGGCATGATGATGGTATCGCCGGTCATGATCTCGCTGCCCTTCAAGATTATCCTGTTCGTTCTGGTCGACGGCTGGGGTCTCTTGATCGGCTCGCTGGCGCAAAGTTTTTTATAAGGACAAGATGATGACCCCAGAAAGCGTCATGACCCTCGGGCGCCATGGCATGGAAGTGATGTTGATGATTTCCGCGCCGCTCCTGCTTGTCACGCTGGCAGTCGGCCTGCTGATCAGCATTTTCCAGGCCGCCACCCAGATCAATGACGCCAGCCTGTCCTTTGTGCCCAAGCTCGTCGCCGTCATCATCGCGCTCATCATCACCGGGCCGTGGATTCTGACACTCATCACCGACTACATGCGGCGACTACTTACGGATTTGCCTGGGTTGATTGGCTAGAAAACAATGTCCTGCCTGAAATCCCCCCCACCCCCCTTTATCAAAGGGGGCTTTTCTACCCCCGCTGTTGGCAACGCCCAGATTCCGGAACCCCCACCCCCCTCTAACAAGAGGGGCTTTTCTACCCCCTTGACAAAGGGGGTGGCGAGCATCGCGAGCCGGGGGATTCCGCGGCAATGATCAGCGTCACCGACGCGCAGATCAATCTCTGGTTGACCAGCCTGCTGTGGCCGCTGGCGCGCATTCTTGGTCTGGTCATGGCCGCGCCGGTGCTCAGTCACGCCAGCGTTCCGGCGCGCATCAAGATCGGGCTGGGCGTGTTTATCGCCCTCATCCTCTCTCCCACCCTGCCCCCGCCACCGCAAATCCCGCTGGCCAGCGCGGGCGGCATGTTGATCCTGACCATGCAGGTGCTGATCGGCGTCGCCATGGGATTGGTCATGCGCCTGGCCTTTTCCGCCATCGAAATGGCGGGCGAGGTCATCAGCCTGCAAATGGGCCTGGGGTTCGCCACGTTCTTCGATCCGCAAACGGCCGGCAACGCCAACGCACTATCGCGCTTTCTGGGCCTGCTGGCCGTTCTGGCATTCCTTGCCATCAACGGTCATTTATTGATGATCGGTCTGCTGGCGGAAAGCTTCAGCGTGCTGCCAATTTCCGCGACGCCATTGCCTGGCGCCGGCATGCTCGCGGTGGCCCAGGCAGGCGGGATGATTTTCAGTTATGGCGTGCAACTGGCCTTGCCGCTGATTGCCATCCTGCTCATGACCAACCTTGCGCTCGCCATCCTCACCCGCTCCGCGCCACAGCTCAACATCTTCGCCATTGGCTTTCCCGTCACGCTGGGCATCGGGCTCATCGCTTTCAATCTATCGTTGCCTTATCTGGCCGGGCAAACCACGACGCTGTTTGAATCCGTGCTGGCTTCCCTGCGACAGGTCGTGGGAGACTTCGTCACGCAATAGCTCATTGGCGAGATAGGCATCATGGCATCGAGGCGCTTCTAACAGGGGGCGACACGAAAACGCATGCCCGCAGGTCACAAAACCGGCAACGCGCCGTCAGCGCAGCCGCCTGATCGGGCACTTATAGATATTTGAACAACGACAATCCTGACACCTGCACAAAGGACTTCTGCGCCGCTTCCAGCGAAAGCTGCTGCATGGCAAGCCTGGATAGTGCCGTGTTGTAGTCCAGATCCTGCAATTCGGAAAGGCGCGTCTGGTATTGCAGGTGCAGATAGCTTCCACCGTCTTCCAGCACATTCAGTTCATTCATGCGCGCCCCGACCGAAGCGCGGGTTTCCAGCACGCGTTCGAGCGCATTGTTGATGCCGCTGTGGGCAACGGTCAGTGCGTTCGTCAACACCGCCCTGGCCGACGCGGTATCCGCCGGCGTTTCCAGCGCGGCGATCAATCCGCCCAGCACATCAAATACGCTTTCACTCCCGCTGGGCGCAAGACGGAAACGATCACCGCTGGCGGGATTGCCGCTGATCTCGGCCTGCATGCCATCGACCTGAATGGCCGAGCCAGGCGCATAGGCATTGCCGGACGACAGCACGACACCGGTCGTGACATTGGTCACGCTGTACGTTGTCACGCCACCCGCAATGCTGAAGCCGATCTCGTATTGCTGCCCCGTCAACAGGGCGGGATTTGTCACGCTGCCGGCGCCAATCACGCCGCTGCCGGCATTGGCGGGATTTGCCGAGGCAAGAAAATGGCCATTGCCCCGTGGAATGGACATGAATACCGCCTGGCCGGAATCACCCGCCGGTATCTGGCGTTCCGCCGATACCTGCAGGGCGCGCACCCCGCTGTCACCTGCATAACCTGCCGTCAGACCTTGCTGCACGAAGGGCAGCGCACGACTCTGGAAACCGGCGAACAGGTAATTGCCATTGCCGTCCGTGCTGTTGGCCAGACCAATCAATTGCCCCAGTTGGCCACGCAGTTCGCTGGCAATGAAACGCCGCTCGGCATTGCCGAATGCACCATTGCCCGCACCGACAATCGCCGCTTTTACGTTTTGCAGCAGATCGGAAACGCTGCCAAGCACGCCATCTTCCATTCCCAGCAGGCTTTTTGCCATGCCGCGATTCGCCGCATGTTGCGTGTTGGCCGCGTCCGCCTGGCTGATCCGCAAGGCCGACGCAGACGCAGCCGGATCGTCGGCAGGCGTCAACATTCTGCGACCGGTGGCGACCTGTTGCTGGGTTTTGTTCAGCGCGCCCTGGTTCTCGGTCAGCCGTGCCAGGCCCATTTCATACATCATGCCGGTGCTGATACGCATCATCATCTCCTGATCGACAACAGGGTTTCGAACATCTCGGACGCCATTTGCATGACCTTTGCCGAAGCCTGATAAGCCTGTTGATAACGCATCAGACGCGCCGCCTCTTCGTCCAGATTGACGCCGGAAAAACTTTGCTGCGATTGGTTGGCCTCTTCCAGCAGTTTGCCCTGCATACCGCTGGCCACTTCCAGCTCACGCGTGCGGCTGCCAATGTCGCTGAGCAGTTGCCCATAGGCGTCGGTCAGTCCGGTCGTGCCGCCGGCCAGCACCGCGCGTGTCTGCAACCCAGCCAGCAGCAGCGCGTTGCGATTATCTCCTGTGCCACCAACATTGGGCTGGATGATGAACTGGTCACCATTGGCAGGATTGCCGCTCAGGCTGAAAGCCATGCCGTTAAAGCGCAAGGTCGCGCCGGGCGTATAGGGTACGGGCGCACCGGGCGCGTAAGTGGTTTGTGCGCCATTGCTCTCCACGACGACACTGCTGGCGGCCGGAAAACCGGAAAGCGTGCCGGCAAGGCTGTCGAAGCTGATCATCAGCGGCGCAAACAAGGGCGTGGCCGGATAGCTTGCATCAACTGAACCTGTACTGATGACGCCGCTGCCGTGGTTGCCCGCGGCCGCGCCGCCTCGAACGGGTGCGGCGGCCGCAATGCTGGCCGGATCACGGATAGCCAGTCCCAGGCTCGAAGCTGCCTCGCGGTACGGCCGCAACAAAAATCGATCGCCTGCGGCAAGGCTGCCCGATTGCAACGCCAGTTGCAGCCCGTCGACCGTGGCCGGCAGCGAAGCGGCCGTTTGCACCGCGCCGTCGGAGAGGCGCGTGACGGTATAGTTCGACCCGTCGTAGTCGATCTGGTAATCACTGGCAACGAGTGCTGCTGCATCGGTGAAAGAAGCAGCGATTTGCGCGTTGCCGGTATTGGCGGCATGACTGGCGGCATAAGCGGGCGGCAGCGAAAAATAATCGCCCCCCATCTGGCCGGCCAGATTCTGGCCCAGACGATGCTGGGCGTTGAAGCTCAGCGCCAAACCGGCCGCCATGCGGCCTAGCGCGTTCTGCGCGGTATCAAGGGCGCCGGCGCGGAATGCGACCAACCCGCCCAACCTTCCCCCCGTAATATCCGCCTCCCGCAAAGGCTGGGCAATGCCCCCCATTTCATAGGCAATCGTCAATTGCGTGCGATCGGCCTCCGACGGCTGCGCCGTCAAGCGGGCGGACTGCGAACCCAGTACCAGCGCCTGGCCGTTGACGGCATAAACGTTAACCGTGCCATCGGCCATGCGTATGGCAGTTGTTTTCAGTTCCTTGTTGAGATCGGCCAGCAGCAGGTCACGTTGATCGCGCAAATCGTTCGCCTGATGGCCGTAGGCCATGCTTTCCGCAGTGGCAATCTGCTCGTTGAGCCTGGCGAGTTGCGTCGTTTGCGTATTGATCGCATCCACGCTGACGCGAATGCCGGACTCGACATCCGAGCGAATGCCCCCAAGATGGGTGTTCAGCATCTGGAAGCGGCCATCCAGCGCATTCGACGCCGACAGCATGACCTGGCGTGATGCCGGGTCTGCCGGGTTGTTCGCAACAACCTGCACGCTGTTAAAAAAACCCTGCATGGCTGGCGAGAGTCCAGCTGTGGAATCGGCCAGCAGATTATCGATGCGCTTGATATGGCGGTATTGTGTATCCAGCTGGCTGGCAGCGGCCTGCGCATCGCGCACCTGGCTTGCCAGGAAGTCATTGTAGATGCGCCGCACGGTCGTAACCTGCACCCCCTGGCCGAGGAATCCCTCGCCAGTCGCCGTTGGCATGCGCGTGGCCAGCACGCCTTCCTGGCGGCTGTAGCCCGGCGTGGCCGCGTTGCTGATATTGTGGGTGGCCGTGGCAATGCCATTTTGCGCTGCCTTCAGGCCGGTAATGCCGATGCTGAGTATGCTGGACATGCGTCAACCTCTGCCCGGAGTGCCGGGTATCAACTGGTTATCGGCGGTTTTTTCCATTGTTTCAGTCATCCCGTTTGCTGGCCCACCTGACGGATCAGCGCCAGCAGTTTCTGTGCGTAGGCCGGGTCGGTGGCATAGCCTGCGCGTTGCAGGCCATTGGCAAAACTGGCGGCGTCCTGGGCCTGGGACATGACCGGCTGATAACGGGAATTGGATTGCAGCAGTCTCGCGTAGTCAGCGAACGATTCTGCCCAGGAATCATAGGCGCGGAATCGATCCGTCATTTTTACGGGCTGGCCATTCACGTATTCGGTGGTGGTGATGTCCACGGTTTTGCCATTCCAGTTCGCGCCGGCCTTGATGCCAAACAGGTTGTAGCTGGGCTGACCGTCCGCCCCGCGGATATCGCGCTTGCCCCAGCCGGTTTCCAGCGCCGCCTGCGCAATCATGAACGAGGCCGGAATACCGCTAGTCTCGCTCGCGCGCTGTGCGTGCGGCATCAGCGTCTGGATAAATTCCTGCGGGCCGCTCATGACAGACTTTGCGTCTGCCTTGGCGGGCGTGGCGCCTGACGCCAATGCCGGGGCGGCGGTTTCCACTGCGGCCAGGCCAGCGTCCTGCATCAACCCGGAAACGCCGGTTTCCGCCGAATTCACCAGACGCCCGCTCAGCTGCCGCACCAGGGCGTCAGCCAGACCAATGCCCTTGCTGGCCATGGTTTGCGACAACTGCTGATCGAGCATCGAGGTGTAAAGCCGTGTCTGGTCGCTGTCGAACATGCCATCCTGCGGCACGGCTTCGCGCATGCTCTTCAGCATCATGTTCATCAACAGCGCTTCGAACTGCTGTGCGACTTTTTTCAGCGCCTCGGGAGAATTCTGCGCCGCCTGCGCCTTCAGGTTGCCGACGGATTGCACATCGAGCGCGAAGCGTGAAGAGAGATCCGCGCCGTTGATCATCAGATGATCTCCAGGTCCGCGCGCAAAGCGCCAGCTGCCTTCATCGCCTGAAGAATCGCCAACAGATCCTGCGGGGTGGCGCCGATCGAATTGAGCGCCTTGACCACCTCGGCAAGCTGGGCGCCGCCCTTGAGTTGCGTGACCTGCCCGGCCGACTGCGAAATCTCGATCTGCGAGCGCGTGGTGGCAACCGTCTGCCCCTTGGAGAACGCGCCGGGCTGGCTGATGACGGGCTCGGTGCTGATCACCACGGACAGATTGCCGTGCGACACCGCGCAGCTTTCCAGCACAACCGGCTGGTTCATCACCACTGACCCGGTGCGCGCATTGATGATGACCTTGGCGGCGCTTTGCGCGGGCGTGACATTAAGACTTTCCATGGCGCCAATGAAGGCGACGCGCGCATTGCTCTCCATGGGCGTTTTGACCCGGATGACGCGGCCATTCTGCGCCTGCGCCGTGCCTGCGCCAAACTGCCGGTTAATCGCCTCGACCACCTTGCTGACGGTGGAGAAATCCGTCTGATTCAGTTCCAGCTGAATCGCGCCCTCCTCGCCCAGGGCTGTCGCGACGGGCCGCTCGACCGTGGCGCCGGCGGGAATCCGCCCCACGCTCAAATGATTGACCTGCACCTTGCTGCCGCTGGCGGATGCGCCCGCCCCACCGACCAGCACATTGCCCTGCGCCATCGCATAGATTTGGGTATCCGCACCCTTCATCGGCGTCATCAGCAGCGTGCCGCCGCGCAAGCTCTTGGCATTGCCCAGCGATGACACCGTGACATCGATCGTCTGCCCGGGCTGGGTAAACGCCGGCAAGTTGGCCGTCACCATCACGGCGGCGACATTCTTCAACTGCATGGTGGTGCCGGGCGGCACATTGACGCCCATTTCAGTCAACATGCTCATCACGCTCTGCACGGTGAAGGGCGTTTGCGTGGTCTGGTCGCCGCTGCCGTCCAGCCCGACAACCAGGCCATAACCAATCAACTGGTTGGAACGCACGCCCTGAATGGATGCAATATCCTTGATGCGGTCAGCGTGAGCGGGAATACTCAATACCAACACGACCGTTGCAAAGACCATGGACAATGTCAGGGTTAGCTTGTCGTGTATTGCTTTCATCCTCATCATGTTTCCTACTCCCATCACAGCGGCAGCACACTCAGGAAGAAACGGGCCAGCCATTGCGTCACTTCGGCAGCATCGATGTTGGTGCTGGTGCGGTATTCGATTCGGGCGTCGGCTACCTGACCGGAGGAAACCGTGTTGCCGGCCTGGATCGTGTCAGGATTGATCACGCCCGAGAAGCGGACATATTCGATGCCCTTGTCCAGCGCGACCTGTTTTTCGCCCGCCACCACGAGATAGCCGTTTGACAGGACTTCCGTCACCGTCACCGCCAGACTGCCGGTGAAATTATTGCCGGACTTGATATCGGACTTGTCTTCGGACTTGTTTTCCGAGGAAGCCTGCACGTCGATGCCCTGGAGTGGTTTGAGCAGCAACTTCATGATGCTGGGCACCGAGGATTCCGCAGAGCTTTTCTTCGACAGGTTGCTGGATGCCGTTTTGCCCGCGCTGGTTTTTTCGTTGATCGCGATAATCAGCATGTCGCCCACCCGGCGGGCGCGCCGGTCTTCGAACATCGGGCGATACGCGGAGGCGTTGAAAATCGCGCCATTGGCAGGCGGCGGCACGGCCGCAGCCGGCTGTGGCCGCGCGCTCGTCGGCGATTGAACAATGCTGGAAGGCGTGGTGCACCCTGCTGCCAGAACAGCAAGACCACACAACAAGAGCAAGTAGCGGAGCATCATCACAATTGCGACAGTTTTTGCAGCATCTGATCCGAGGTCTGGATCGATTTGCTGTTGATTTCGTAGGCGCGCTGGGTCTGGATCATGTTGACCAGTTCCTCCACGACATTGACGTTGGAAGTCTCGACATAACCCTGGTTCAGCAAACCCGCGCCATTGCTGCCGGGGGTGGCGGCATTGGGCGTACCGGAGGCGGCGGTTTCCGCATAAAGATTTTCACCCAGGCTGAGCAACCCGGCCGGGTTGACGAACGTGGCCAGTTGCAGCGTGCCAACCTGAACCGGGGCAGGCGAGCCCGGCTGCGTGACCGATACCGTGCCATCGCGTCCTATCGTGAGGCTGAGCGCATCGGCGGGGATGGTGATGCCCGGCTGCACGGCATAACCGCTGGCTGTCACCAGTTGGCCCTGCGCATCGGTCTGGAAGGAGCCATCGCGCGTGTAGGCCGTGCTGCCGTCGGGCATCTGTATCTGGAAAAACCCGCTGCCCTGGATGGCGACATCCTTGTTGTTGCCGGTCTGCTGGAGGTTGCCCTGGGTGAACACCCGCTCGGTCGCCACCGGCTTGACGCCCGTGCCGATTTGCAGGCCGGAAGGCAATTGCGACTGCTGCGAAGACTGCGCGCCTGGCTGGCGCAGCGTCTGATACAGCAAATCCTCGAACACGGCGCGCGCACGCTTGAACCCCGTAGTCGAGACATTGGCCAGATTGTTGGAGATAACGTCCATCTGGGTCTGCTGGGCATCCAGCCCGGTTTTGGCAATCCACAGCGAGCGAATCATGGCGGTTTCCTTTCAGTCCTGATTAGCCGAGCGACAGCGCCTGATCGGCCTTGGCGGCATTCTGTTCGGCGTTTTGCAGCAATTTCATGTGCATGTCGTACAGGCGTGCCTGGGCGATCATGTCGACCATTTCGTTGACGGGATTGACGTTGCTCGATTCCAGCGCCCCGCTGACCACCACGACGCGGTTGTCGACCTCGGCCGCGCCGCCGTCTTTCTGGCGGAACAGGCCGTCCTCGCCGCGCACGAGCTGGTCTTCCGGCGGATTGACCAGCTTGATGCGGCCTGCGCTCGTCATCTCGCCAGCGCCAGAACGGATGGAGATGGTGCCATCCTTGGCAATGGCAATCTGACCGCCAGGCGGCAGACTGATTTCTCCGCCGTCCCCCATCACCGGCAAGCCTTCGCGAGTTTGCAGCAGGCCGGATTCATTGACCTGCAAACTGCCGTTGCGGGTATAGGCTTCTCCGCCATCGGCGGCCTGCACCACCAGCCAGCCCTGACTTTGCAGCGCCACATCCAGTTCGCGTCCGGTCTGCTGAATTACACCTGGCCGGAAATCACTGCCCACCGTGGCGTCGACCACGAAGGCGCGGGTCGGCAACCCCTCGCCAACCACCGGCACCGCGCGAAAACTGTTGAGCTGCGCGCGGAATCCCGTGGTGTTAATGTTGGCCAGGTTGTGCGCCGTCGCCGCCTGTTGCTCCATCGCATGCTTGGCGCCGGTCATGGCGGTATAGATCAGCCGGTCCATACAGACTCCTCAGTCAGGACGATCAGGATCAGCGCAGGTTGACCAGGGTCTGCATGACCTGATCCTGCGACTTGATGGTCTGCGCGTTGGCCTGGTACACACGCTGCGCGGTGATCAGATTGACCAGTTCGGCAGTCAGATCCACGTTGGAATCCTCGGTGGCCGAGGACTGGAGCACGCCCAGGCTGCCAGTGCCGGCCACGCCGATCAGCGGCTCGCCGGAAGTGGACGACTGGCCAAAGGCGTTATCGCCCAACGCAGCCAGACCTTGCGGATTGGCAAAATTCACCAGCACGATTTGCCCCAGCGCCACCGATTGGTCGTTGGTATAGCGACCCTGAACCACGCCATCCGGATTGATATTGAAGCCGCTCAGACGGCCGGAGGCAAAGCCGTCCTGTCTCAATGCATTCAGGCTGAAACTGGCGCCATATTGCGTGGTGCCGGTGAAATCCAGGGTAAACGTCATCGGACTGATGGCGCCAGTCAAAACCGGCGCATTCAGCGTGAAGGGCATCGTGGTGGTGGTGGTGTCGACCTGGCCGTCGCCGAGGAAATTGATCGCACCGACCGGGCCAGCGCCGATCTGCGTGCCGTCCAGCGAAGCGAACACATCCCAGCTTCCCGGCGCGGTCTTCATGTAATAGGTGGACAGCAGGTGCGGATTGCCCAGGCTGTCATAAACCGAAACGGAAGTCGAATGATGGTAGGTGGCGGGGTTGGAAAGGTTGAACCCCGCGCTGGGCAGCGCCGTATTGCGCGAATCCAGGTTGAGCAGCGCGCCCACTTGCGATGTCACCCTGGGCGGCATGTCGCCGGTCGCAATATGCAAGTCCACCGGGGAACCGGTGTTCAACGTGCCGCCCGGCATGGCCGCATAACCGGTGACGCGCGAACCCGTGGGATTGACCAGATAGCCGTCCTTGTCCAGGTGAAACTGGCCGCTGCGGCTGTAAGTGATGGCGCCGTCCTTGCTCAACCGGAAGAAACCGCCGCCATTGATGGCAACGTCGAGCGGGTTGTCGGTGACAGAGATGTTGCCCTGGGCGAACTGTTGCACGATCGCGGCCATGTTGGTGCCGATACCGATCTGCGCGCCGCCCGCTCCGGAGAGCGAGTTCGCATACACGTCAGCAAACTGCGCCTGCGCCCGTTTGAAGCCGACCGTGCCAGAGTTGGCCACGTTGTTGCCGATTACGTCGAGATTTTTTGCGGCGGTATTCAGTCCGCTCAAGCCTTGCTGAAAGCTCATGTCCTGCTCCTTTTGTTTACACGCATCAAAGAACCTGCCGGACCGCCGTATAGGACGACTTGCCCGGACCCTGCACATTCAATTCAGTTCCCCCATCGGCGCGTGCCGCGCCCAGCACACGGCCGACAGCAAGCACATCGGTTGCCACGGCCTTGCCTTGCCCTGTGGCGCTGATCTCGATCCGGTATTCACCGGCTGCGACCCTGCTGCCATCGTCGCCGATGCCATCCCATGCGAAGAGATGTTCGCCAGCGCCGAGCGCGCCGGCATTGATCGCGCTGACCAGCCGCCCGCCCGCGTCGAATACCGAAACTTTCACCGTATCGGCCGGCGTATCCAGATCAACGCCAAACCGGCTATTTCCCTCGCCGTCAAAATGCAGCGTTTTTCCTGGCACCAGCACATCTCGACCAATGAGGCTGGCTGCCTGGGCCAGTTGATCGGCTCCCAGACGATCTGCCAGTTCGAGCAGCGTCTTGTTCATGGTTTCGATGCCTTGCACGGTCGACAACTGCGCCAGTTGCGACGTGACCTGCGCGTTATCCAGCGGGTTGAGCGGGTCCTGGTTGCGCATTTGCGCGACCAGCAGGCTCAGGAATCTGGTTTTGGTTTCTTCCATGCCGCTGGCCGGTTTGGCCGCGCCCCGGGCTGCGGAAGCCGCGTTGTATGAGGTGGTATCAATTGCCGTATTCATCTGCCTTTCCTTATTGTCCCAATGTCAGGGTTTTTGCCAGCAAACTCTTCGCGGTGTTCATCACTTCCACGTTCGACTGGTAGGAACGCGAGGCGGAAATCATGTTCACCATTTCCTCGACCACGTTGACGTTCGGCAGCGTGACATTGCCGTTTTCGTCAGCCAGCGGATGCTTGGGGTCGTAAACCGTTTTCATCGGCGAAGGGTCGTCGATGACGCCTGCGACCTGCACGCCGGATGCGCCCATCTCGCCCACCGGCACGGCGCTGAACACGACCTGCTTGGCGCGATAGGGCTCGCCCGTTGCACTGGTGGCGCTGTCGGCGTTGGCAAGATTGCTGGCCACGGCGTTCAGGCGGTGCGACTGCGCATTCAACGCCGAACTTGAAACCTTGAAAATGTCGAACATGCTCATGAAATTCCCCTTATTCGCTCAATCAGCCCTGGATCGCGGCCAGCATGCCTTTGATTTGCTGGTTGAGACGGGTGAGATTGAATTCGTAGCGGATCGCGTTGTCGGCAAACGCCGCGCGCTCCGCATCCATGTCCACCGTATTGCCGTCCACGCTATCCTGCACTGGCGTGCGGTAGAGCAGTGCGGCCTCGGCGCGCAAGCCTGCATTACCAGACAGATGCCCCGGCGCGCTGGCTGACAGCGAAGTGCCGCCAACAGGCGACGTTCCCTGTAACGCATCAGAGAGCGCCGATTTGAAGTCGATGTCGCGCGCCTTGTAATGCGGCGTGTCGGCATTGGCAATATTGGACGCCAGCACCTGCTGCCGCTGCGCGCGCAAGGACAACGCCTGCTGGTGAAAGCGAAACAGATCGTCCAGTGAATTGCTCATCGGTGGCTCCTTGTCCCTGGGCGTGGTTTCGCCCTTGTTCATGGATTGCATCCTAGGCTGCCGCCGGTCAAATCAAATGGCCGATAAGGGGCTGAAACCACGCTTTATTCCGCCCTTGGCCACCCTCATGCCGCTCACAGAATTGCGCGTTAATGAGGTCATGATGAATATGAAGAAGCTCCCCCTGCTCTCCACGCTGAGTCTGGCGATTGCCACCAGTGCGGCCGCCACGCCACCAACAGAGGATGCCGGTCGGCTGCGCCAATTGGCCACCACGCATCTGGCGCAACAACTGGCTGGCATGGTCGGTGACATCCGCATCGACGCTGAGCCGCCCCAGTCGGCAAGCAAGCTGGCCCGCTGCGAATCCGCCGAGGCATTCATTCCGGAAGGCGCGCAGCGGGTCGGCAATGTTGCGGTCGGCATCCGCTGCCGCGCGCCCGCTAACTGGACAGTCTATGTCCGGGCAACAGTCAGCGTGACGACGAATTACCTGGTGGCCGCAGTTCCCCTCAAACCTGGGCAGACGCTGACCGCGGACTTGCTGGAACCCCGCCAGGGAAATCTGGCAAAGCTGGCACAGGATGTCATCACCCAGCCCGAACTCGCCATCGGCAAGGTCATGACCACCGGCCTGGTTGCCGGCGCGCCGATCCGCAGCGGCATGTTGCGTACGCCGCCGGCCGTGGTGCAGGGGCAAGGCGTCATGCTGACCTCGCGCGGGTCCGGATTCAGGATTTCCTCGGAAGGGCGCGCGCTCAATAACGCCGCAGCGGGGCAAGTGGTACAGGCACGCACCGCATCGGGCCAGGTCGTCAGCGGCATCGCCCGTGCTGACGGCGGGGTGGACGTTGCAAACTGAAAATCAATAAGAAAGGCCAAAAACATGAAGATCGACGCTTCTCTCCTGCCGCAATCCAACATCGCACCGGATGGCGGCCCTTCTCGCCAGCCTGGCGCTGCACGCACGAGCGCCGACACCCGGGAGACCGGCGGCGATATTCGCGTCATCCGTTCCGGCACACTGGACGGCATCGAAAAAGGGCTGGCTGCCGGCACCGTCAACGCTGCCCGCGTCGAAGCCATCAGGCAGGCACTGGCTAGCGGCCAGTACCAGATCGACACAGAACGCATTGCCAGCGGCCTCATCAGTTCCGCCTTGCAAAACCTGTCCAAGGGAGAATCGGCATGAATCCGCTGACTTCCTGGAATCCTCACGCGGAATTGTCCGCCTGGAAAGCATTGGTCTCGACGCTCATCGCCGAGCAGGTTCAATTGCGCGAGGGAAATATCGACAACCTGGCAAGCCTGGCCGCCAGCAAGCGCGAACTGGTGGTGCGACTTGCCCCGCACATCCAGGCGCGCGGCAAGCTGCTTGTCGAACACCAGCAGCCAAACGACGTTGACGGCATGGAAGCATTGATCCATCAGGCCCGTAACCCACAGATTGCCGCCGCCTGGCGCGAAATCCGCGATACCGAACGCATGGCTCGCGACCTCAATCAACTCAACGGCCGACTCATTCACATGCGCCTCAACTCGGTGGAACAAGCACTCGGCGTGCTCAGTCGTTCCGCCGGCGGACAAACGCTCTACAAGCCCGATGGACAAGCCAGCCATGCCCTGCCGGCCCGCGCCATTTCGGCCTGATCCACACAGCGATTGATCCGGCGCATTTTTCCTTGAAATGCCAGGCGGGCTTCGATTCGCCTGCCATCTCACCCCATTGATTTGTTCCAGATCAAAAAAACCGATCCTCCGCGCATCGCCGATTCTTGACCCACGTCAAGAAAATCGCGCTGTCTTCGTAAACCCTATTCATTGTTTTGATCCGGTGCGATCGGCGTTTGGGATATTTTTTACCGTCGTCTAGTAATGAAGAAAGAGAAGAATTTTTCATATTTCTCAATTAAGGAGAGACACCATGAAACTGACGACGAAATTCAACACGATGGCCGCCGCGGTCCTGTTCGCGTTCGCGGGCTTGCCTGCCATGGCCCAAACAGTTCCCGCGGCGCCTGCGGCCCAGGCTTTTCCCGCACCACCCGTCACGCCAGAAGGCTGGGCGCAGATGATGTGGGATTTCACCCGCAACCCGGCGGTGATGAAGGAACCCAAGGTCTTCGTGCCCTGGATGACGGCTATGACCGAACCCTCCTTTTACACCGCCTTGGGCATGCAATCGCTGGACCCCGCCTATTGGGGCCACATGGCCAACACCATGATGGACCCGCGCATGTATGGCGCATGGATGCCGTTCATGACCGATCCCAACCTCTATATGAAGTGGATGGCGGCCTCGATGGATCCCAATTTCTACACGGCCATGCTCACCCAGTTCACCGACCCGGCAAAAATGATGCGATGGCTGATGATGCCGATGGACCCGAAGGTCTGGAGCCTGATGATGCAATCGCTCAACCCGGCGGTATATCTGAAATGGATGATGGCGCCGCTCGACCCGCGCTGGATGCAGGCCATGATGACGCCCATGAACCCCAATGCCTACCTGGGCTGGTTGGGCGCGATGATGAACCCCGCTTCCTACGGCGACTTGTGGAAAGGCTTCCTGACCGTGCCGGCGCAACCGTTACCGACAGCCGCGTATGGCGCGCCGGCAACGGCAACGCCGTACTTTTTCAACCCGTTTGACCCCGGCGCCTGGACGAAAGCGATGACGCCCGCCATGCCGGCCGGGGCAGTTACGGCCCCGGTTGCAACAACACCCTATCTTTTCAACCCGTTCGACCCCAACACATGGGCGCAAGTCTGGCAGTTCCCATATGTCACTGTACCGGCACAACCGGCTCCCACGGCGCCAGCGACCAGATAAGTTCAAAAAAAGACCCGCGCCACGGCGCGGGTCGGTCTACTCCAAAGCGGGACTTATCGTCTATCAGTTAACCAGCTTGCCAAACTGCGGATGTGTAACGACCTGCTTCAGCAAGTCCTGCACTGCAGGACCAAATGCATCCGCAACATTCTTGCAAGCAGAATACGCCGTCCAGCTGGTATCGAACGGATATTTGACCGATACGCTGTAGCCATCGGAAACATTGGATTTAACGCTCATCTTGATATCCCAGCTTGCCGGCGAAACGGAGCTAAAGCTCAACGCATCAATCTGGCCATTGATGACGGCCGGAGCATTGGGCTGGTAAACCTGAGCCATGAAGAGCTCTTCCTGAAAAGCATCCTTGATGTATTGAGACAGCGACTTACCGGGCGCCACCTTCACGGGGCCCTGCAAACGGCAAAGGGGACTCTCTTCGATTCCCGGAGCCATGGTGATGTTACCCACGCTGACTTTTTTCCCTTGCGCCTGCATGGTTTGCTGGATGGAAATCACATTGGCCGTGGAAGCTTTATACGGAATGGAGTTGGTTGTCTCACAACCAGACAAAACAAACAAAACGGCAACGGATACTGCAACTGCGGTACGTTTCATGATTCCTCTCTGAAAATGACTTCAAAAATTCGATGTCCACGCCACTGCATCGATTGCCAGCGGGGCATCTCCTACTCATTGTAATTCAGTTCTTTTCCACAGGCATTTCAATCATCAACGCGATGCGGCGGTTGCGCTGGCGGTTTTCTTCGGTGTCGTTGGCAACGACGGGACGGGTGGCGGCATGGCCGACGGCGACGAGGCGCGATTCGTCGATGCCGCGGTCGCGCAACAGGTGAAGCACACTGGTGGCGCGCAGGACGGAAAGATCCCAGTTGGAGGAAAACGCTTTTGTATTGATGGGCTGGTTGTCGGTGTGGCCTTCGACAGTGATGCGGAATGGCTGTTGTTCCAACTGGTCGGCCACGCCCCACAAAATGCGCTTGGCGTCGGCCCACAGCACGGCGCTGCCGCTGTCGAACAGGGCGCTGGCGTTGATGTCAACATAGATGCCCTTGTCGGTTCGCTTGATTTCGACTTTGCCGGTTTGCACCAGCGGGGCCATGGTGTTGTTGAGCCCCTGCTCGATCTGTTGCAGATTTTCCTGAAGCTTCTTGCGGGCCTGAAGTTCTTTTGCGATCTTGCGCCGTGCAAGGTTTTCCATGGTGATATGAGGCGCGCTCTGCTTCTGCGGCTCGGCCTGCTGATCGTTATCCTGCAGGAAGGCTCGGCTGATGGAGCCTGAAACCTGACGGTACTTGTTTTCGTTGAGAGACGACACGCCGTACATGACAACAAAAAAGGCAAACAGCAGGGTGATGAAGTCGGCGTAGGACACCATCCAGCGTTCGTGCTTGTCGTGCTCAGGCGTGTGGCGGGTTTTGCGTCGAGCCATCGGGCTAAAAATAGTATTTCAGCCGCTGTTCAGTCAGGCGCGGGTTGTCGCCGCGCGCCATGCTGACCATGCCGTCGCGGATCATTTCGCGGTGGCGCACGCGGTGCGACACGACGTTGCGCAGCTTGTGGTAGATGGGCAGAAAGATGAGGTTGGCCATCCCCACGCCGTAGATGGTGGCGACAAAGGCCACGGCGATGCCGATGCCGATTTTGGAGGGATCGGTCAGGTTCTGCATGACATGCACCAGCCCCATGACCGCGCCGAGAATGCCCATGGTCGGCGCGTAGCCGCCGGCCGATTCCCAGATGCGGCAGGCGCGCAGCTCACGCTCCTCGAAGGCGTCGATGTCGATTTCCATGGCCTCGGACAGATGCGCGGGATCGGTGCCGTCCAGCACCATTTGCAGGCCGCCTTTAATGTAGGGGTCGTGCACTTGCGGAATGTATTTTTCCAGCGCCAGCGGACCTTCCTGACGGGCAATCTGCGACCAGCGCTTGATTCTGCCGATGGTGCCGTCGATATCATCGTCTGGCGGATGCAGCAGCCAGCGTGTCATGCGAAATCCGCTTTTCAGCGTGGGCCATGGATTTTGCATGACCACGGCGGCCAGCGTGCCCAGCACCACGATGAGAAACGCGGCGGGTTGAAGATATAGCGACAGTGCGCCGCCTTCGATGGCCTGCGTGCCAAGGACGGCAATCAGCGCAAGCGCAAGGCCGATCAGGCTGGAAGTATCCATTTGTCTTCCCTGAGGCGGTTACGCAGGCGGGCGATGGCCTGGCTGTGCAACTGGCTGACGCGCGAGATGCCGACGCCCATGATCTCGCCGATTTCGCGCAGATTGAGTTCCTCTTCGTAATACAGCGACATAACCAGCTTCTCCCGTTCCGGCAGAATGTCGATGGCGGTGATGAGGCATTTCTTGAAGTTCTCATCCATCAATCGTTCCAGCGGCTCTTCCGTATAGTCCGGACAATTGCGGTCGAGAAAGGATTCATCTTCCTCGTTGATGCCGAAATCCTCCAGATAAATGAGCTGATGGCCGTGGCTGTCACCCAGCATGCGCTGGTATTCATCCAGCGGCATGCCCATCAACTCGGCGATCTCGCCGTCAGATGGCGACTTGCCCAATTGATGCTCCAGTTCGTGGATGGCTTTTTCGATCTTGCGCATGTTCTGCCGCACGCTGCGCGGCGCCCAGTCGGTCTGCCGCAGCTCGTCCAGCATGGCGCCGCGAATGCGCTGGATGGCATAGGCTTCGAACTGGTTGTTCTGCGCTTCGTCGTAGCGGCTCACCGCGTCGAGCAGGCCGATCATGCCAGCCTGCACCAGGTCATCTTCTTCCACGCTGGCCGGCAGCCTGCCCATCATGTGGTGGGCAATCCGCTTGACCATGGGCGCGTATTGCTTGATGGTTTCCGTTTTTTCGGTTTTACCCGTCGCCGTGTACATGACGTGCTCCTCTTTTCAGGGGCTGCTTATGCGGCCTGCCCGATGGATACCTGTCCGGTGAACCAATCCGCGCTGGCCCGCGACGGACGAGCCAAGCCCAGCAACGAGCCGGCAATCTGTCTGAACAGGCAGGAAGATTTCGCCATGGGATAGGATTGAACAACGGTTCCGTGCATGCTCGCTGCCTGGCGGATGCATTCATCATCGGGAATAAAGCCGAAAGGATTGACCTGGGCGCCAATAAATCCCGCCGCGGTCGACATCACATTGCGGGCAATGTCCTCGCCATCTCCGCGCCGCGCAAGACGGTTAAGCAGGACATGAAACCGGCTGACGCCATGATCGCGCGAGAGCTGCTTCATCAGCGCATAGCCGGACATGATGGATTCGCTGCCAGGTAGCATCACCACCACCACCTCGGACTTGCGTAACCCATCGACGCTGAATGCAGGTTTGCCAGCCGGCATGTCGGCCAGCACGAAATCCGGGGCGGGATGCACTTGGGAAGCCCAGGCATCCAGCGGCACAGGCAGGCTGGTGCGCGCTTCGGTCATGGCGCGGTAGCGCGGCCCCATTGGCAGAATACGCAGGCCGTTCGGCCCTTTCACGATCACCTCGTCCAGCGCGCAGCGGCCCGCCATCACATCGGTCAGACAACGTTGCGGTTTGACTCCCAGGCTGGCGCATACGCCATGTTCGCCGCCACCGTCGTCAATCACCAGCACATCGCTTCCCATCGTCGACAAAGCCATCGCCAGGTTGACCACGGCCGTGGTCTTGCCAGCACCCCGGCCGCCGGACATGACCGGCACGATGCGCACGCTGCCAGCACCCACAAGACGGCGCAAGCCCTCTGCCTGATCCCAGTAGGTTCTGCTCTTATCCAATCGACACCTCGCTCCCGGTTTGAGACTGGCCGTATGCACCACAGGCCGTCATGACATAAGGCAGATCGCTGTCGCTGACGTGGTAAGGCGACTGACCGGCTCGATGCTTGAAGGCGCGATGCACCAGATACTGCCGGTTGCCAAGGTGCAGATCCTCGGGAACGCGCTGGCCAGTGGCAACGTAATGCACCAGCAGCCGGTGACGAATGGCGCAGTCGAGCACCGCGCCAAGGCTGGCGGCCTCGTCAATCTTGGACAGGATGCAGCCGGACAAGCCCTGCCCCTGATAGGCCTCGACCACTTCGTTCAGTGTGTCACCGTGACTGGTGGCATTGAGCATCAACAGCCTCTTGATCGGCTTGCCAGCCTGGTTAAGCATGGCGATCTGCTCAGCCACGGCCTGATCGCGCTGGCTCATGCCAACGGTATCGATCAACACGGTGTGCTTGCCGCGCAAGTCCGCCAGCGCCAGCCGCAGATCCGCCGCATCGCGCACGCTGTGTACGGCGACGCCAAGAATCTTGCCGTAAATACGCAACTGTTCGTGGCCGCCGATCCGGTAGCCATCGGTCGTCAGCAAGGCCAGCTTTTCTGCCCCGTGTCGCACCACGAACCGTGCCGCCAGCTTGGCGGTCGTGGTCGTTTTGCCGGCGCCGGTCGGCCCCATCAAGGCAAAGATGCCGCCCTGATCAAGCATGGCCGATTCGCTGTCCACTGTCTGCAAGTTGCGTGCAAGCATGGCCTTGGCCCAGCCCGCCGCCTGTTCCTGAGATTGCATGTCTACCGGCAGGCGCTGCGCGATGTTTCTGGCGATGCCCGCGCTGAAGCCGACCGACAATAGCTCGCGGGTCAGCCAGGCTTTCACCGGCTCGCGCCGCGAGAGTTCACTCCAGCTTAGCTCTTGCACCTGCAAACGCATGTTTTCGTGCATCGCGCGCATTTCACCCATGATCTTCTCCAGCCAGACCGTGTCTTTGCCGGTTGGCATGGCGTCGAAATCCGGCATGGCGGAAGACTGCGGCGCGGCAGTTTGTCCGGAAGCAGCCTGCATGAAAGACATGGGGATGGGGGCAGGCTCTGTAACCGCTGAAGGCAAGCGGGCGGCCGTGGTCAATTGCCCAGCCGGTGCGGCCGGCCTGACTGGTTCTGGTCTGGTCTCCACGACCGGCTGCGCCAGGGCGGCAATATCTTCCGCCGGCAGCGCGATGAGCTCGACGCCACCCGGCACGCTGTTGCTGGCCAGGATGACCGCATCTTCACCGAGCTCCTCGCGCAGTTTGCGCATGGCTTCGCGGGATGTTTTGGCGTGGATTTTTTTGACGTTCACACTGAACCTCCTATGAGGGATGTCACCTTGATGTTTTTGCCGTCAGGGATTTCGGCATGGGAAAGGACTTTCAGGCTGGGCAGCGCGCGCCGCAGGAAACGCGACAGCAGCGGCCGCAAAATGGCAGGCGCCAGCAGAACCGGCGGCAAGCCCAGCGCCTCCTGGCGCGCTGAAGCGGCGGCGGTTTGCTCCATGAGGTTGGCGGCGAGCCCCGGCTCGATGGTGCTGCCATCGCCAGCCGTGTTCATGGCCTGCATCAACAGCCGCTCAAGATTTTGCTCGAGCGCCATGACCGGCAGTTCCATCTCCCTGCCAAAAATCTGCTGCACGATGCCACGGCCGAGCGACACGCGGATGATCGCGGTCAATTCATGCGGATCCTGGATGCGAACCGCATGTTCCGCCAGCGCCTCGACAATGGTGCGCATGTCGCGAATATGCACGCCTTCGGACAGCAGGTTTTGCAGAACCTTCTGCACGGTGGACAAGGGAACCAGTTTGGGTACCAGATCTTCCACCAGCTTGGGCGAATCCTTGGCAAGATGATCGAGCAGTTGCTGCACCTCCTGGCGCCCGAGCAACTCCGCCGCGTGCATGGCAACAACGTGATTGAGATGCGTGGCAATGACGGTGCCGGCATCGACCACGGTATAACCCAGCGACTGGGCCTGCTCGCGCAAGGCATTGTCGATCCAGACAGCGGTCAGTCCGAAAGCCGGCTCCTGCGTGGCCGCGCCCGGGATCGTGCCGCTGACATTGCCCGGGTCAATCGCCAGTAATTGCCCGCTTTGCACTTCGCCAGCCGCGATTTCCACACCCTTGAGCGTGATGCGATAGCTGCCGGGCGGGATTTCAAGGTTGTCACGGATATGCACAGCTGGAGCAAGAAAGCCGATCTCTCGCGCGAACTTCTTGCGGATGCCCTTGATGCGCTTGACCAGTTCGCCATCGTTGGCCGCATCGACCAGCGGGATCAGCCGGTAGCCAACTTCCAGACCCAGGGTATCGACCGGCTCGACATCGGACCAACTGGCATCCACCGGCTCGGCCGCTGCCGGCATGGCAACCTGTTCGCCCGCCATTTCCGCTGGCTTTTTTTGCGTTGCGCGCCGCCCCAACCAGACCAGGCCAGCCGCTAGCAGAATGAAAACGAAATTGGGCATGCCCGGCAACATGCCCATCAGCCCAATGATGCCACCGGTGATATAGAGCACCTGGCTGTTGTCGAGAATGTGCGAAATAACCTGGCTGCTGATGTCCTGTTCATTACTGACACGGCTGACAATGATGCCGGCGGCGATGGAAATGATCAGCGCTGGAATCTGCGCCACCAAACCGTCGCCGATGGCCAGCAAGGTATAGTTTTGGGCCGCATCGGCGAAGCTCAGGTCATGCTGCAACATGCCAACCATCAGGCCGCCCAGGATGTTGATGACCAGAATCAGGATGCCGGCGATGGCATCGCCGCGCACAAATTTCGAAGCGCCGTCCATGGAGCCATAAAAATCCGCCTCCTGAGATACTTCGGAACGGCGCTTGCGTGCTTCATCCTCGCCAATCAGCCCGGCGTTCAGGTCGGCATCAATGGCCATTTGCTTGCCCGGCATCGCGTCCAGCGTAAAACGCGCGCTGACCTCGGCGATGCGGCCCGCACCTTTGGTAATGACAACAAAGTTGATCACCACCAGGATAATGAACACGACAATGCCAACCGTGTAGTTGCCGCCAACCAGAAAATGGCCGAAGGATTCGATGACCTTGCCTGCCGCATCCGGGCCGGTGTGGCCTTCCAGCAGAACCACGCGCGTGGAGGCCACGTTTAGTGACAGCCGCAACAGCGTGCTGACCAGCAAGATGGTGGGAAAAGCGGCGAAATCGAGTGCTTTACGCGTATGCAGGCTGGCCAGCAGCACAATGACCGAAAGCGCGATATTGAAGGTGAACAGCACATCCAGCGCAAACGGCGGCAGCGGCAACACCATCATCGACAGAATCAAAACGATGAAAACCGGGCCGGCCAGTTGCCGCCAGTCGGCGCCATTCATGAAACCCTGTAGCCGCAGCACCGTATTCATGCCGCTGCCGCACCCGGATCCATATCAGCCGGCACCGCCAGGCCAACGGGCATTTGCGGGCGCATGCCGCCGGATGACTGATAATGTTTCAGCTGGTACACATAAGCCAGCACCTCGGCCACGGCGGCATAAAGCCGTGCCGGAATTTCCTGTTCCAGTTCGGTATGGCGGTACAGCGCGCGCGCCAATGGCGGCGCTTCCAGCACGGGCACGGCATGCTTGCCCGCTTCCTCGCGGATGCGGGCGGCCAGAAGGTCCGCCCCCTTCGCCACCACGCGCGGCGCGCGCATGACGCCTTCACTGTACTTGAGCGCCACGGCATAGTGCGTCGGATTGGTCACCACCACATCCGCCGTGGGAATTTCGCTCATCATGCGGCGGCGCGCCACTTCACGCTGCATGGCGCGGATGCGCGCCTTGACATGCGGGTCGCCTTCCGATTCCTTGACTTCCTGACGCACTTCCTCGCGCGTCATTTTCAGCTGCGTGTAGTAGTGCCAGAGCTGGTAGGGCACATCCATCAAGGCCACAATCAACATGCCGGCAGAAACCAACAGAAAGGTCTTGACCAGCAACACCCCCATGTCATGTGCGCCGCTCTCGACAGTTTCCATGCCCAGCGCGAACATGGCGTCGAGCGCATCCCACATCAGCCATGCCGCGATCAACCCGAGCAGACCCACCTTGAGCAGCGATTTGACCAACTCGGAGAGGCTGTCGACCGACACCATGCGTTTCAGGCCAGACAGCGGGTTGATGCGCGAAAATTTGGGCGCCAGCGCCTTGGTATTGAACATACCACCGTGCAACGCCACCGGCCCCAGTAGTGCCGCCACAACCACGATCAGCAGCAAAGGAGCGACCCCGGTCAATGTATCGGTGGCCAGTTGCTGGATTTTTCCGAACAACAGCGCGGGGTCGGTCGCCAGTTGATGATCGAAGCGTAAACCCGTGCGCATGACATCGGACAAGGTTTGAGAAACCTGCCCGCCGAGCGCCCACACCGCGCCGCCAGCCGTCATCAGCACCAGAAGGGACGAAAGTTCGCGCGACTGCGGAACCTGTCCCTCCTCGCGCGCTTTCTCCAGCTTTCGCGGTGAGGGTGATTCGGTTTTTTCGAGATCGCTTTCTTCGGACATGAAATCTTTTTCTCAAACCCAGGCCGCAAAAGGAACCATTCCTCCGCGGGGATGGTTCCATTATCCGAAGCGAAACGCGAATTTAATGGGGGGAAAAGACGGGAAGAATCCGGGTATTTCCCGGCTAAGACTGAGCGCCCGTTTCAGCAGAAACTGGACGTGAAATGCGGATCAAACTGCTGATCAGTGTTTGACCAGCGCTTTCTCGACGTCTCCGCCTTCCTGCACATCGAGCCGCCCTTCATCCTTGGAGATTGCCTCCTCGGTTTTCTTGTTCAACACGATGATGCTGATACGACGGTTGATGGGGTCTAGCGAATCCTTGCTGTTGAACAGCACGGAAGAAGACAGGCCGACGACACGGAGCATCTTGTCGCCACTCATGCCACCGGCAATGAGCGCGCGGCGCGAGGCGTTGGCCCGGTCGGCGGACAATTCCCAGTTACTGTAGCCGCGCTCGCCGTTCGAGTATTGCGCCGCGTCGGTATGGCCGGACAAGCTGATGCGGTTGTTCACCTCGTTCAACACGCGGCCGATTTCATGCAGGATATCCCGTGTGTAGGGCTTGAGTTCCGCGCCCGCCAGATCGAACATGGGCCGGTTCTTTTCATCCACAATCTGGATTCTCAGGCCTTCAGTCGTGATGTCGATCAGCAGCTGCCGCTTGAACTGCTTGAGATTTGGATTGGCGTCAATGGCCGCTTCCAGGCGGGATTTGAGTTGCTTGAGCTTTTCGCCTTCCAGTTTTTCCAGCTCTGCCTTGGCGGCTTCCAGATTGATGGCGCGCTTGTCCTGCGGCTCGCTGGTTTTGTTCACCTGGCCTTCCTTGCGGGTCAAGTCCTTACCGCCGCCCTTGATAATGCTGGAGCTGTCGCCGCTGCCAGACCCACCCTGCAACGCCACTTTGAGGGGGGTCTTGAAGTATTCCGCGATGCCCTGCAAATCGCCCTTGGCGGTCGACCCCAGCAACCACATGAGCAGAAAGAAAGCCATCATCGCGGTCACGAAATCCGCATAGGCAATCTTCCACGCACCGCCATGATGACCGCCTGCCACCTTCTTGATGCGCTTGATGACGATTGGCTGTTTTTCCTTGTCTGCCATGGCGACGCTGTCCTGCCCGTTTTAATTTGGATGGTTATTTCTTGGCCGCGCCCTTGACGTGCTCTTCCAGCTCGCTGAAGCTGGGACGCTCGGTCGAATACAAAACCTTGCGGCCAAATTCCACGGCCAGCGCGGGCGCATACCCGTTCAGGCTGGCCAGCAACGTGACCTTGATGGTCTGAAGCATTTTGGTGCCTTCGTTGAGTTTCTGTTCCAGCAGGCCGCCCAGCGGGCCGACAAAACCATACGCCAGCAGGATGCCGAGGAAAGTACCCGTCAATGCCGCGCCGATCAGTATGCCCAGTTCGGCGGGCGGCAGGCCGACGGAGCCCATGGTCTTCACCACGCCCATCACCGCCGCCACGATGCCGAACGCCGGCAGGCCATCGCCCAGTTTGGTGATTGCGTGCACGGGAACCTCGCCTTCGTGATGATGGGTCTCGATCTCGTTGTCCATCAGGTTCTCGATTTCCATCGCATTCATGTTGCCGCTGACCATGATGCGCAGGTAATCGGTGATGAATTCGACGACATGGTGATCGGCCATCACGGCCGGATACTTGGAGAACATCGGGCTTTCCTCAGGCTTTTCGATGTCGCCTTCGATGGACATCAATCCTTCTTTCCTGACCTTGGTCAGCAGTTCATACATGAGCGCCATCAGTTCCATGTACAGGGCACGGGTGTACTTCGAACCCTTGAACACAGTCGGCAACGCTTTCATGGTTGCCTTGACCGCCTTGCCGGAATTCGCGACAAAGAAAGCGCCCAACGCGCCGCCGCCAATGATGATCAGTTCAATTGGATGCCAGAGCGCGGCCAGATGGCCGCCCGCCAGCGCAAACCCGCCAAACACGCATCCCAGCACGACAACATACCCAACGATGACCAGCACTTTTTCTTCTCCCGAGCAATCCAGTTAGTTGAGTAATCGGCCGCTCTCCGGATTTGTCGAGTGTTTGAAAAAGCATGTGCTTAACAGGAGAATGCTGTCTTAACCACGCAATGTCATTGAGTGGTGATCAAATCGCAAGACAATGCGCGTCCGGAAATGCAGTGCTTTTCACATCCATGCCTTCCCTCTGCACACACCAGACATAGAGCGTCTGCCTGTCACCTTCACCGATCTTGATCACCTGATCATGCACAATGCCGGGCAGCGGGAATGCCAGGCTCACCAGCAGCGTGCCGGGACGCATTTCGTGGCGTGCTTTTGCCAGCACTTCCTGCATGACCAGCGGCGACAAAAAGGCAAACACCACATCATAGGAAGCGAGATCGATGCGCCGGTAATCCTGCCGCCTGAAAATCGCGCGCGCGCCCTGCGCTGCGGCTCTCATCCGGCTGACGAGCCACGAGGCCGGTGCAATTTCAACCCCCTCGTGAAAGCCTTGCGGACGCGCCCGATCCAGATAAAGCAACATGCCGCCCAGGCCGCTGCCGATATCGAGCAGTTTGTAAGTCCGATCAACCGGCAACAGGCCAGCCACTTTCTCCCAAACCGCGCGCCGCGAAAGATACAAGGGCACTCGGCTGTGCAACACGCCCCAGTTGAAAAGCAGAAGCAGCAAAAAACCAGTTAGATAAGCTGTTGTCGGCAGTTGCAACCGGTGCAGCAACAGCAAGGCCGGCACAAACAGAAGATTGAGGGGAAGCCACCACCACGCCAGACGTAACATGAGACCGGTCAACGCTGCCAGCACGCACTGAATGCCGACGACATGCCAAAGCCCCATCCCTGCATGTGGAGACACCGTCAAAACAAGAAAAAACATGCCGGCGGCAAGTACGCCACCGGCCATCTGCGCCAGTAGGGCGCGAAGCCCCGCGTGTTGGAGCATGTCAGGCGGCAACGCCGTGCTGTCCTGTCTCCTGTGCTTCCCTGGCTTTGCGGGTCTTGCCCGCGCGCGACGGCATATGGCACAGCCCGCACAAATAACCTTCGTGCAGATCGTCCGGATGCACGACGAAGTGCCCGCCGCATTGCGTGCAGCGAGTGGTTTCCAGCATCTTGCTGTCGAAAAAGCGCACCAGCGTCCAGGCACGCGTGAAACTGAGCACTTCCTCGATCTGATTGGTTGCCAGATATTCCCGGTACAGCTTGTAGGACTTGAGAACGCCCTCGATCCCCTCGCAATGGCTGTTCTTGATCAGGTAACGGTGGATGTTGATGAACAGGGAAGAATGCACATTCGGCAGCCAGGTGAGAAACCAGTCGGTGGAAAACGGCAGCATGCCCTTGGGTGGCGATTCGCCCCGCACTTCCTTGTAGAGTTTGAGCAGGCGCTCTCTGGAAAGCGCAGTTTCCGACTCCAGTACCTGAAGACGGGCGCCAGCCTCAATCAACTCAATGGCAAGCTGGGTTTCTTTCACTTCCGACAGCAGGCTTTTTCTGGCCATGACGATTCCCCCTGAGTATTTTTATTCAAGCAGCCAGTTGTTCGGGTGGCTGGCCGGCCATCAGAATGGCGGCGTGCGAATGGGCCAGTGCGCTATCTTTCGTATAATTGGCCAGCATCTCCAGAATGGTGCTGTCATCAAAGCGGAAGCGTGAGAGCAACATGCCCGAGCGCGCCAGCTTGAGCACCTGCGCCGGCGATAGTGATTCGATCACGTCCGCCACGTCGATGTTGAGGCCCAGACGGAACGCCGCCATGGCCTTGTCCTCACGCAGCATCTGCTGGGCCAGCATCAGATAGCTGAGATTGATTTCGCGGATTTCGCCCATCATTTCGTCCATGCGCATTTTCTTCCCCTGACTTTGTTGAACAGTGTTCCGAAGAACATGTCCTAATTTCGGATATGGGCGGAGAAGGTGAATCCGGAAACCGTCTGGTTTTTTTGTAAGAAAATGTTAACCGCCATGTGTAGGCGTTTGTCCTACAACCAAAGCAATAGATCCGCGGAGCCGTTGATAAACAAAGGCTCCTGGCGGATTGACGCGTTTTTTTCAGACCGGCTGACTGCGTTCTGAATGTGAATCGGCAGAAAAACAAATTGTTTCAGTGCCCATCCGTACATTTGTCAATCGGCAGGGTTGGGGAAAGTTTCAGTGACCTTGATCAGCATTTCATGAAAATCTGCTGGAGCGACCGTCTTTCCCAGCCGCTGGATGCGGCCTACCTCGTTCTCATACCAGCCGGTATCCTGTAAATTTGGATGCGCTTCATATGCCCACCAGGTGCCATCGGCATCCTGGGCGATGAACACCGCCCAGGATGGAATGGAAAATGGCGGAACCCGCAGCGCCGGTTTTTGATCAGATAGCATGGATGTGATTTTTCAATGGGAATGTTTCAATCAATCCCGCCAGAACTGGAATTGCCACGCCTCGCGGATTAGCACAGGATCATTGTGTACCGTCATTATTCATCACTGTCAAAGGAGAAAACCCATGAATAAAGCCACTGCCCTGCTCTTTTTTGCATTCATGCCCTCGCTTGCCCCGGCAACCGACATCGTGCCGGTCAAACAGATCAGCCTGGAATTGGCCCAGACGATCGCCACAAAATCGGTTGAATCCTGCCGCAAGGACGGATTCAACGTCGCCGCGGTCGTGCTGGACCGCAGCGGCAGCGTGCAGGTCGCCCTGCGCGACACGCTGGCCGCGCCGCATACGCTGGAAATCGCCGAGCGCAAGGCAGGCATGTCCATCATGTCCGGCAATGCCAGTGGCGAATTCCGCAAGGCCCGGGGCGACATTCGTCCCGAACTCAACCACATGCGCGGCTTGATCGTGATGGAAGGCGCGTTGCCCATCCGCGCGGCCGGCAGACTGATTGGCGCAGTCGGTGTATCCGGCGCGCCGGGTGGCGACAAGGATGAGGCCTGCGTTATCGAAGCCCTCAAGGCAGTGGAAGAACGGCTGGAGTTCGCCAACTAATGTTGCCAATCCGCACTTATTCTGTTTTTCTGGCCGTCATCGCGCCAACAGCCTTGGCCGATCCGCCCACCATCGCATTCGCCTTTTCCGCCAAGCCTGTGTGGGTTTGGCGATTTTGGCAAAACGAAACGCCGGATGGCTATCGTGGCAAGATGATGGAAACAATTCTTCCTCTGGCAAGCCGCCCCAACCTGATCGTCAATACCGTGAGTTTCGAAGATCCGGCCCTGCCTGACCGCATCGAGCGCGATCGCTCGCCCTGGCCATTCCACCAGCATCTGTGCAAAACCAGCGGTGCGGATTGGCTGGTTTCATTTCGCGTTTCCGACGAGCGTCCGGTCTTTTCCCCTTTCCAGGGGGACGTGTTCAGCAACCGGGAAGCGCCCAGCGCCCACTGGCCGGAACTTTACTGGGTTCGTTACGACTGCAAGACCGGCCAGCGCGAAACCGCCCGCCCCATCCTGTCCCCTCGCCGGGAAGACCGCTACGTGTTTGAAACCGAATTAAAAACCCACGCCAATCGGGTTTTGCAACCTCTCTTTTCCGAAGCCCGATGAACACACAAGCGTTGCCCTGCCTGCTGCTGTATTGTCGGGCGGGGTTTGAAAAGGAATGCGCGCAGGACATCACCCTGGCGACCGAAAACCTCGGCATCACGGGCTGGTGCAAGGCAGCGCCAGATTCCGGGTATGTCCTGTTCCATCCCGCCCAGTCAGGCGACATGGCGATCTTGCATAAACGTCTGCATTTTCAGGACCTTACCTTTGCGCGCCAGTTGATTTTTGCCACCGGCCCGCTGGCGCTTTTGCCTGAAAACCGGTTGCCGCCCTTGATCGAAGCAGCCAAAAACCTGCATGGTCCATTCAATCAGCTATGGCTGGAAACTGCCGACACCAATAGCGCCAAGGAATTATCGGCTTTCTGCCGGAAATTCGAGCCGCATCTGAGAAAGGCCCTGAGCCAGCAAAACCTGCTGAAGCCCGACGCGCCCAAATTGCCCAGGCTGCATGTGTTTTTTACCGATTCCTCCACTGCCTGGGTCGGCAACAGCCAGCCCGGCCATTCCAGCCACTGGCCAATGGGCATTCCCCGGCTGAAAATGCCACGGGAAGGCCCGTCGCGCTCAACATTGAAACTGGCAGAAGCACTGATGGAAATGCTGACCGAGCAGGAGCGCGCCCAGTTGCGGCCTGGCCGGCGCGCGGTGGATCTGGGCGCCTCTCCTGGCGGCTGGACCTGGCAGATCGTCCATCGTGGCATGAAGGTCACCGCAGTGGACAATGGCCCCATGGACGCCAACTTGATGGAAAGCGGCCTGGTCGAGCACTTGCGCGCCGATGGCTTTACCTTTCGCCCGCGCCACCCCGTGGATTGGCTGGTCTGCGACATGGTCGAGAAACCGGCAAGAGTGGTCGATCTAATTGCGCGCTGGTTTGAACGCGGGGACTGCCGGGCAGCGATTTTCAATCTCAAGCTGCCGATGAAACGCCGATTCGAAGAAGTTTTGCTCGCCCGCGAAGTCCTGCATGGCCGTTTGGCAAAACTGGGCGCGCCCTGGCGTATGCAAATGCGCCAGCTCTACCATGACCGCGAAGAAATCACCTGCCTGGTCATACGCGAAAGCGCTTGAATTCACCATGCGTCAACCCACTGACACCGCATTGTTGCGGCTTAACAACACTTCCCCCAAAACCTCTTAAAAAACCATTACCTACTGTTTTTCTTTTACGGATTTGCTAGAATCCCGCGCGTCGGTTGGATTTAACGCAATTTTAAATTAAGTCCCTGACCGATTTTTTTGGTGTGGGTTATCCATTTTTGTTTAAGGGAAGATGATGAAATACTCCGTTCTGCTGGCCGCTCTGCTGGCCGTTTCCGTTACCGCTTGCGGCAAAAAAGAAGAAGCGGCTGCTCCTGCTCCTGAAGCGGCTGCTCCGGCTCCTGAAGCGGCTGCGCCTGCCGCCGACGCTGCTGCGCCAGCCGCCGACGCTGCTGCGCCTGCCGCCGACGCTGCTGCGCCTGCCGCCGACGCTGCTGCGCCTGCCGCCGACGCCCCCGCCAAGTAATTCAGGGGTTGTTGGAAATCAAGCCGGTCGCAAGACCGGCTTTTTTTATACCCGTTCGGCAGAGAAAAACCGTCGGATGCGGTCGATTGCTTCCTGTAGCACCGGCAAGGGGCGCGTATAAGCGAACCGCACATATTTCTCTGGCGACCCTGCGCCAAAATCCAGCCCCGGCGTAACCGCCACCCCGCTTTCTTCCAGCAACTTCGCCGCAAAGGTAAAGCTGTCATCGGTCAGGCGGCTGACCTCCGCATACAAATAAAATGCCCCCTCCGGCACAACCGGCAGGCCAAACCCCAAACCCCTCAACGCAGACACCAGAAAATCCCGGCGTAACCGCAATTCCAGGCGCCTGGCCTCCAGTATGGCCAGGTTTTCCTGGTCAAACGCCGCCAGCGCGCCATATTGCGCGGGTGTTGACGGCGCCAGAAACAGATTTTGCGCCAGACGGTCGACCGCTGTCATCGCCCAATCCGGGGCGGCAAGCCAACCCAGTCGCCATCCGGTCATGTGAAAATATTTGGAGAAACTGTTGATCACAAACACCTGATCCGAATGCGCCAGCGCGGTTTGTGGCAATGCGTCATACACCAGCCCGTGGTAAATCTCGTCCACCATCAGCACGGCATTTCGATTTGCACAGAAACGGGCAATCTCGTGAATGTCCTCGTCGCGCGCCAGCGTGCCCGTCGGATTGGACGGCGAGGCCAGCAGCACGGCCTTCGTTTTTTCCGTCCAGTGTTGCGCCACCAACCGGGGCGTGAGTTGAAATGCGGTTTCAGGCCCGACTGGCACTCGCACAGGCATGACATTGAGAAACGCGGCATAGTGCCGGTTGCAGGGATAGCCTGGATCCGCCATGAGGATTTCATCCCCTGCATCCAGGGCGACACCCAGCGCCAGCATCAATGCGCCGGATGCGCCCGGCGTGATGGCGATGCGGGTGGCGGGAACCGTCACGCCGTATCGCTGAAGATAAAAGCTGGCAAGCGCCTGCCTTAACTCAGGCAAACCCAGCGCCGGCGAGTAATGCACATCGCCTGACTGGATCGCTTGCATGGCAGCGCGGATAACCGGCTCCGGGGTCGGGAAATCCGGCTCGCCGATTTCCAGATGGATAATGTCACGGCCCTGCGCTTCAAGCGTCCTGGCGCGCGCCAGGATATCCATGACGTGGAAGGGCGCAATGCCCTCTGCGCGTCTAGAGGGGCGCATCGATCCCGTGCTGATGCAGAAAATCACGCACCCAGTGCTCCGGCTTGGCGCTGTGCCAGCGGCCCTTCACCTCTCCATCAAGATACAGCAGCACAGTGGGAAAGCCTCGCATACCATGTTGCCCGGCCAGTTTCATGTTGTGGCCGTCATCCACTTCCACCTTCGCCAACAGGAACTTGCCGCCATAGGCATGAACGACGCGTTCCAGAATTGGCGTGAGCATGGTGCAGGGCGGACACCAGTCAGCCCAGAAATCCACCAGCACTGGTACTGCTTTCGAACGTTCGATCACTTCTTTTTCGTAATTTTCGTAACAGGTGCTGTAAATCAGATTGTCTTGTTTGATGAAGCTCATATCGCCAGTCTTGCAAGAGGATGCTGTCTGAAATACAGGCGCATCTGTTGATAAACATCGGGGTAATGCCGTGCGAGTATAGCCGGGGTTTCAAAAAACACCTCTGTCAACACGGCGAAAAATTCTGCGGGTGACTCCGCGGCATACGGATCGATTTCCGTGTGTTCGCCCGCATCAACCCGATGGCAGAAGTCCTCGTATGCGCCGCCAAAAGCCTTGGCCCAGTCCCGCACGCGCATATCGGCATGTAAAGCCGGCAAACCATCGACAAGGCCGTTTTGCATGTCAAGCTTGTGCGCAAACTCGTGCAGAACCACGTTAATGCCGTCGCGCATGACGGAGGATTCCACATCCGCCACGGAAAGAATCAGCGGCCCGCCAAGCCAGGCCTCACCCAGAACCGGGCGGCGCACCTCGTGCATGACGCCGGCATCATCCATGTATTGGTGGCGCGGAACAAACTCATCGGGATAAAAAACGATTTCCCGCCAACCGTCATATACATCATCATCAAGATTTAGCGCCAGCAGGCTGGCTTGGGCAGCCACCATGAGCCTGTCGCGCTCCGATGCCGTGGCACCTTTTACCGGAGAAAAAATTTTTCCATGCAGGAACAGAATGGTTTTTTCGCGCAGCCGCTCAAGCTCGCCGCTATCCAATCCCGCGAAAGGCGGTAGCGAAAACACTTCCCGCCACAGCGCCGGATCGATATTGTTGGCGCGCAGAATCCGTCGACGTCGCCATTCCCGCCACCATTTCATTCCGTCCCATCCGGCAACAGCGGATGCGCCGTCTGCAAATGTTCCAGATCAACCGACTCGATCTGGCGGAAACGCTTGCTGATCTTGTCCGAACTGATGCTGACCTCCTGCACGTCGTCATTGGCCTGGCGGATGTGCGTGGCCAGTTTTTTCATGCGCTCCTCGAAACGTCCGAAATCCTTGCCCAGTTTGCCCAGCTCGTCCTTGATGATGTGAATCTGCTTGCGCGTTTCCACGTCCTTGATGACCGCGCGCGCGGTATTCAACACCGCCATCAGCGTGGTCGGTGAAACGATCCACACGCGGCGCTGCATGGCATATTCGACCAGATCGCCGTGATAAGCGTGAATTTCAGCGAATACCGCCTCGGCCGGCACGAACATCACCGCGCCATCGGACGTTTCATGCTCGATGATGTATTTGGCCGCAATATCATCCACGTGTTTTTTCACGTCCGCCTTGAAACTGCGTGTGGCCAGCGCCCGTTCCGCTTCCGGTAAGGCGGCATCAAACATCCTGTTGTAATTCTCAAGCGGAAACTTGGAATCCACCGGCACGTTGCCAGTCGGTTCCGGCAATACCAGCAGGCAGTCCACCCGGTTCTTGTTCGACAGGGTCGCCTGAAACGCGTAGCTGCCCGACGGCAGGATATTGCGTACCAATGCTTCCAGTTGCACTTCACCAAAAGCGCCGCGCGAGCGCTTGTCACCCAGAATCTCCTGCAACGTGACCACATTGCTGGTCAGCCCGTCGATTTTCTTTTGCGCCTCGTCAATGGTCGCCAGCCGCGCCATCACGTTGGCAAAGGTTTCGTTGGTCTTCTTGAAGCCTTCATCCAGCCTTTCCGACACCTTGCCGGAAATCTCGGCCAGCCGGCCATCCACCACACCGCCCAGACGGGTAACGGTTTCCTGGATGAGTTTTTGCTGCTCGCGCCCCTGATCGGCGAACGTCGTCAGCGTCCTGTTGAGAAAATCCTGCTGGCCGGTTTTGAGCGTGTCGCTCGCTGCCGACAAGGATTGAACTTGCGCCAGTCGCAAGACCTCCAGACTGTCCCGCAAATGTTTGGTCGACTCATGCAGCGCGCTCTGAGTGCGATCGCTCTGTTGCGCCAACCCTTGATGCAAGTCGCGTAGCATGGCTTGATGGCGTTCATTCAGTAGCGCGCTCTGGCTGGCCGCCGTCTCAGCCTGCGCGCGCTGGACAGCGGAAAGTTTCAACCAGATAACCGCGACAAAAATTGCCAGCAGCGCCAGCCCAAGCAGGGCGAGAATCATTTCAATCGTCATATCGCCATTATACTTGCCGCCATGCGACTGCTTTTCCTCGCCCTGCTCGCCCACCTGTGCCTGCCCGCTACGGCCGGCCAGCTACTTGGCACCGTAACCGGCGTGGCCGATGGAGACAGCCTGTACGTGACGGATACGGGAAATCGCCGGCACGAAATCCGCCTGCTGGGCATCGACGCACCCGAGCGCGGCCAGCCTTATGGCGATGCCGCGAAACGATCGCTGGAACGGCTCGTTTATCTGCAATCTGTACGGGTCGATTGGCAAAAACGCGACCAATACGGCCGCTTGCTCGGCAAACTGACAACGTCTACCGGCGAAGACGCCGGACACAACCAAATCCGGTCGGGGCTGGCCTGGTGGAACCGCAAATACGCCCATGACCAAGATAGCGAGGACGCCATCCGTTATCGTGAGGCCGAGTTTCTGGCACGAAAAAAACGTGTCGGGTTGTGGTCACAGAATAACCCCATGCCACCGTGGCGCTGGCGCTATGCAAACCGCAAGCGCTGACGGGCGTCGCAGTACATTTTCCAGGCCAGTCACAACTGGCTTTGCACCCAGCGCACGATACCCCGAGCGTCCAGGGCGCCGGCCTGACGGGCGATTTCTCTGCCGTTCAAGAA
>CAZVBY010000001.1:0-18457 GCA_964625895.1 uncultured Thiobacillus sp. | reverse complement strand
TACCCCGAGCGTCCAGGGCGCCGGCCTGACGGGCGATTTCTCTGCCGTTCAAGAACAAGACCAGTGTGGGGATGCTACGGATGCTGTACTGCGCGCCCAGCGCCTGTTCGGTCTCGGTGTCGACCTTGGCCAGACGAACGCGCGGTTCGAGCAGACCGGCAGCCTGTTCGAACTGCGGCGCCATCATCTTGCAGGGGCCACACCAGGGCGCCCAGAAATCAGCCAGCACCGGAATGTCATTGCGGCTGATGTGATGCGCAAAATTGGCCTGCTTCAGGGCAACAGGATGGGCGGCGAACAAGTGCTTGCGACACTGTCCGCAATTCGGGTTGAGCCCGGCTTTGCTCGATGGAACACGATTGACCGCATCGCAGTGCGGACAAACCACATGCAAGAACTCGCTCATGGATGCAACTCCAATATGACAACGCTTCCACATATTGGGCCGCATCTGGCGCAACCAAGGCTGGTTGCCTTCAAAAAACTCCGCGTGCAAGAAAAACGGCCGGGAAAAAGCCCGGCCGCTGGCTTGCCGAACGCCGCAGTGTCAGTACTTCTGACTCAGCCCACTCCGGCTGGCGTAATACGCTGCCAAATCCTTCATGTCACGATCCGACAAGTTGCCGACCTGGCCGGACATGATCGGATTTTTGCGCTTGCCGCTCTTGTAATCCTTTAGCGCGTGATAGAGATAGTCGGCATGCTGACCGGCCAGCTTGGGAAAACTGGGGACTGTGCTATTGCCATCCGGGCCGTGGCAGCCGGCACAGGCGGCGGATTTGGCCTTGCCAGCCCCGGCGTTGCCGGCCGCATGTGCGGGCAGCAGGGCAGCCAGGGATAATGTCAGCGCGATGAACTGCATGGTTTTCTTCATAGAGTTATCTCCCATCCTTATTTGCCAGGACCGCTGTAGGACGAGGCGTAGTAAGCCGCCAGGTCTTCCATGTCCTGATCAGACAGGCTGGCAGCGATGCTCACCATGCTGGGGTGCTTGCGTTCCCCGGTCTTGTACTGTTTGAGCGCGGCAACGAGATATTCGGCATGCTGCCCGCCTAGTTTGGGAACCTTGTAAGTAGTTGGGTAGGCGGTTTTCCACCCCGGGATCCCATGGCAGCCCGCGCACATGGAATTCTTGTTCCGGCCCGCAACCGGATCGCCCGCTGCCTGTACCGGCAAACTTGCAGCACAAGCCAGCGCCACAGCCACTGCGGTGAAGCGTGTTGATTTCATAGTCCTCTCTCTCATCATGGTGGGTGTTATAATTTTCAAGGTCTTGTGTAGTCCAACGCCTTGTTTCAAGGGCATTTTATGCCCATGCGGCAATTTGCCGCAACTAGCCATGGCAAACAAGCGCATCCCGCTGTTATCTAATGGAAAGACACCCGAATGGGAAACCGTCTGAGCAAAATCACCACACGCACTGGCGACGATGGCACCACGGGGCTGGCAGGCAATACCCGCGTCAGCAAGGATCATCCGCGCATCGAAGCCATGGGCGATGTGGACGAACTCAACAGCCATATCGGTTTGCTGCTTGCCGAGCCCCTGCCGGGCGACATCCGTGTGCTGCTGTCGCAAATCCAGCAGAATCTTTTCAATCTGGGCGGTGAATTGGCCATGCCGGAATTCAATGGCATTTCGGAAGAGAGGCTCACCGGGCTGGATGACGATATCGCCCATTACAACGCCGCATTGCCGCCGCTGAGGGAATTTGTACTGCCGGGCGGCACGCGAGCTGCCGGACAGGCGCATGTTTGCCGTACGGTATGCAGACGCGCGGAACGGCGGCTGATCTCGCTCAACGCAACGGAACCGCTCTCGCCTTTGCTGATGCAGTATCTCAATCGCCTGTCTGATCTGTTGTTTGTGTTGGCGCGGGTGCTCAATCAGGGCAACGAGCCGGAACTGTGGAAAAAGGCGCAATAAAAAAGCGCGGAACATATCCGCGCTTTTTCCGTTATGACGGTTGTCTTTCAGCGATAGCCTCGCATCATCAGCATTTGCATCAGATCGAGCCGCTTTTCCAGTTCGTCGATGCGGTCTTCAAGCGCTGCTGCTTTCGGGCAGCCGCCATCGCCGTACCCCATTTTTCCGCCACCCATGCCGCCTTTCTTGCACTGACAGCCGTCCATGCCGCCGCCGTGACCCTGATGGTCACCGCCCATGCCCTTCTTCTTGCATTTCTCGCAGCCACCCTTGTCCTTTGCGGACGAATCGATTTCGGGCAGATTCTGCGCCTGCCCCGAAGCCTCGGGCGCCGCGCTGCCATGATGCTCGTGGCCTTGCGCAAAGACAGAGGCGGATAAAGCAAGGAATGAGACCAACAGCAGTGAATTCAAGGTTTTCATGCGACGTCTCCTGTTCAGGTTATTTGGCCGGATATGACTGCCTGATCTTCCAGCCTCAGGCCGCTCCATATATGAAGGTTAGGCCTGAAACCGGAACGAATCAAGCTGGCAGCACCAGGCTTGCGTGAAACCTCAGCGTCGCCCGAAGCGGCGGACCCGCTTCATAGCTGATGCGCGTCAAGCCTGCGGCGGGCACTTCGATTCGATAGGCATTGATGAGCGGAATGTTCAGGCCGTGCGCCAGCACCATACGGATGACGCCGGCATGGCCGACCACGAGCAGATGCTCATCCGCATGGGCTTGCAGCAGTGTCTCCACGCTTGCCGCAACGCGGTTGTAGAAAACATCCAGCGGCTCGGCGCCTGCGGGACGCGCATTGACCGGGTCCGCCCTGAAGCGGGTCAGTTGTTGGGGATCTTCCCCATTCAGTTCAGCGGCGGATTTCCCTTCCCACAGGCCAAAGCCAACTTCCTGCAAACGCGCATCGCGTTCCAAAGGTAATTGATGACGGACGGCGAGTTCCTCGGCAAACGCGCTGCATCGCATCAAGGGAGAAGAGATAATGCATGACCAAGGACAATGTTCGCCCACGGCGTTTCGCATTTGCGCCCAGCCTTTATCCGACAGGGGGTCGTCAATCTGTCCGCGGTATTTTCGACCGCCCACGGGCTCGCCGTGGCGGATGAAATCCAGTGTTGTCGCCATTACAGCGAAACCAGATTATCCCGGTGGATCAATTCTGGTTCATCCACATAACCCAGCAGCGATTCAATTTCGGCGCTGGATTTACCGGCAATGCGACGGACTTCCGCCGCCCCATAATTGACCAGGCCACGAGCGATTTCACGTCCGTTCGTATCCACGCAGGCAATGACTTCACCGCGTTCGAATTCGCCTTCAACCGACTTGACGCCGACCGGCAGCAAGCTTTTTCCGTCCACCGCCAGCGCGCGTGCCGCGCCTGCATCAAGCACCAACCTGCCGCGCAATTGCAGATGATCGGCCATCCACTGCTTGCGCGCCGCGAGCGTGGCTTCCGTTGCCATCAATTGCGTGCCGATATGCTCACCCTTGGCCATTCTGAGCAATACGTTTTCCTCACGCCCCCAGGCAATCAGTGTATGTGCGCCGCTGCGTGCCGCACGCTTGGCCGCCAGTATCTTGGTCAGCATGCCGCCGGTGCCGATGCTGGAACCCGCGCCGCCCGCCATGCGCTCCAGTTCAGGATCACCCGCACGCGCCTCATGGACAAATTGCGCGTCTGGATTCTTTCTGGGGTCGGCCGTGTACAGACCTTTCTGATCGGTGAGGATGACCAGACAGTCGGCTTCGATAAGATTGGTGACCAGCGCGCCCAGCGTGTCGTTGTCGCCCAGCTTTATTTCATCGGTGGAGACCGTGTCGTTTTCGTTGATGACCGGAACCACGCGCAAATCCAGCAAGGTCAGCAGCGTGGTACGGGCGTTGAGATAACGCGTGCGGTCGGCCAGGTCTTCGTGCGTGAGCAGCACTTGCGCGGCATGCAACCCATGCTGGCGGAAAATACTTTCGTAGGCTTGCACCAACCCCATCTGTCCCACGGCTGCGGCAGCCTGCAATTCATTCAACGCCTTGGGACGCTTTTGCCAGCCCAGACGCTGCAAACCTTCGGCAATCGCACCGCTGGACACAAGCACCACCTGCTTGCCGCTCTCAACCAGCTGCGCGATCTGCTCTGCCCACCGCGCCAGGGCGGCGTGATCGAGTCCCTTGCCATCGTTGGTGACGAGGCTGCTGCCAACCTTGACGACAACGCGTCCTGCCGACGCCAGCGCGCAAACCCCCATCAGAATAATCCCCCCGCGCCACCCCGTTTCAGGTTGCGAACCCCCTCCTCTGCCTTGTGAATAGGGATGCCGTTCGGGCAGAAGTAGTCTTCAAACAACGCCTTGTGGTAGGACAAAAGAGAATGGCGCTTGAAAGGCTCCCATTTGGCCCGCTTGTTTTCTGTCCACTTCCCGTCAGGCTGCCCAAAACCATAAATCTTGTATTCGGCTGGCTCGCAGCGCATGCCTTCGTAATTGATCGTGCGTGCGCCACGCGGGCTTTCGATGACCACGGTATAGCGGACAACCTGATCGCTACCCACGGAAATGGAAGCGGTATCGATCATGAATCTATTTGAAGTGGCTGAAGAAACATTGAATGTCATCAGATTTTCGTTTTTTGGAACGGCCGGCAGACTGACAACAAGCTCCTCCCAGGGTCTGGAATCGTCGATAAAGTTCGAACTTTGTTCGTAGCCAGGATTGAGCACGTGCGGTCCGGCGGCCTGGACTGCAAATGGCAGCATCAGTAACAACAGGTATTTTTTCATGACGACTATTTTATCAGTCTCGCTCAGGCGAGTTTGTAGAGCCTGACAGCCTGCGGCTGGCCCTTGAGTTCGACCATGCCCAGATCCTGTATTTCGGGGACAAAATCGCCGACATGCTCAAGCACGTTGGCCGACACCAACAGTCTGGCATCAAATTGTTTGGTGGCCTGCTCGATGCGCGCCGCAACGTTAACCGTTTCGCCGATGAGGGTGTATTCCTTGCGCGTGCTGGCCCCGACATTCCCGGTCATCAAGCGCCCGACATGCAGGCCAATGCCAACCCGGGTAGGCGGGATGATTCCGCTTTCATTCATTGCCTGCAAACGCCGAATAATCTCGCGCGCGGCATCGACTCCGTGACGGCACTTGTCGGCATCCTCGACCGGCGCGCCGAATACGGCCATGAAACCATCGCCCAGAAATTTATTGACGATACCGCGATGCGCATTGACGATGTCGATGAGTTCCCCGAACAGCAGATTCAGATAGCTCATGACATCGGCCGGCGACTTGCCGCTGGCCAGCTTGCTGAAATCCCGGATATCCAGAAACATCACACAGGCTTCGCGCTCCTCGCCGCTGATGTCGATCCTCTGCCGCAGTAGCCGCTCGGCGATTTCAGGCGACACATGTTGCCCGAACACGCTAACGGCATGATCGCGCTCCTCGGCATGATGCACCGCGTGGACAAGCTGCTTCTTGAGTTCCACCGCAAGAAAACCCGCCACCAGGCCGGAGGCAAACACCAGTGCGCTCTTGATGACATAGGCGCTGGGTTCGGCCAGCAGTTCCATGCCTGGTTCCACGGGGTGTCCGTGCAGGTAATACCAGGCCACCCAGCCAAATTGAAGCGCAGCCACCGCCCCGGCAAACAGGCTGACCCACATGTCCAGATATAGCACGGTCATGCCGACAAACAGCGGGTACAGGAGCGGCGCCGCGGAAGACAAGGCCTGAAGCTGCCCCATTTCCTGGGCGAGCATGACGATGATCACCGTGGGGACGGTGATTTCAATGAGGGAATTGGAATACCGGAAAATCCAGCCCGGCAGGCGGCTTTTGTGTAGCAGCCGGCGGATGCGGAACCGCAAGACCAGTTCGTAAACCATCATGCCGGCAAACAGCAGGCCCATCGGCCACATCAAACGATAGATGGATTCATGCAGTTTTTCCGGCCAGGCGCCGGGAATCAGCAACACCACGCCCAGAAGCCCCGCCAGCATGGCAAACACCCAGGCTGTCAGCGTCGCTCGACGGCGTTCGCTATCGAGCAGCGCAGATAAAACGCCCTGCCCGCCAAGGGAACGCTCACTGCCCACCATCAGAAATCAGCGATAGATGTAGTCACGCATGTAAGGATAATTCGGCTGCACGCCGGGCGCCAGCGGTTTGCCGGCCAGCACCTGCCAGAGCTCCAGCCAGCCCTGATCGAAGGCATGTGCGGAACCGGCCATGTAGATGCGCCAGATGCGATATTTTCGTTCGCCGATCAGCTTGCGCGCTTCATCGGCTCGGCTGTCCAGCTGGCCAACCCATTCCCATAGCGTGCGCGCGTAATGCGGGCGCAGATTTTCCGCATCCAGGCATTCCAGCCCGCCGGCTGTGGCATGAAGCATCACCTCGGAAATGTGTTCGAGTTCCCCGCCGGGAAATACATACTCGTCGACGAATTCGGAGATCCCGCTGCCTAATCCCTGGGATTTCAGCGCCGCGGCAGTGATGCCGTGATTCAGCAGCAGGCCGCCCGGCTTGAGCAGTTCGGCAATCCGGCGGAAATAGGCCGTCAGATTCTTGCGGCCGACATGCTCGACCATGCCGATGCTGGCGATCTTGTCGAATGCGCCCAGTTCAGGGACATCACGGTAATCCATGACGCGAACTTCCACGCGGCCCTGTATCCCGCGCGCTTTAATTTCATCTTTGACATGATCATGCTGATTATTGGAAAGCGTGACGCCGAGCGCATTCACGCCGTAATGCTCCGCCGCCCAGAAAATCAGGCCGCCCCATCCACAGCCGATATCGAGAAAGCGCTCACCAGGTTTGAGCGCGAGTTTTCGGCAAACAAGATCAAGCTTGGCTTGCTGCGCCGTTTCCAGCGACATGCCCGGATCGCGGAAATATGCGCAGGAATAGACCTTTTGCTTATCCAGCCACAGACCGTAGAAATCGTTGGAAACGTCGTAGTGATACTGGATGTTTTTGCGGTCGCGCAGCCGGGTGTGCCGCCACCATTTCCAGGCATCCGAGCCTTTCTTGTCGCGGCAAACCCCCTCTCCACAAAGAGCGGCTCCGAGCGAAAGGATGTCCCGCGGTCTGCCATCGATATCCATTTCCCCCTCAACATAGGCACGGGCCAGCGCGCCAAGGGAAGGATTAACGAATGCCGCGAGCGCAGCGGCAGAATTCAGCCGGACAGCAATGCTGGCTGTTTGCGCGTCCCCTGCATCCGCGCCATTCCAGAGCGACACATGCAAAGGCAGGCCGCGAATGCGCTGCTGCAACTGTTTGAGCATGACGGACTTCAACATTACAGCCTGCCAGCAAAAAAGTGATCGCCGAATTCAAACCATCAGGTCAGCGACGAGACTGTCCCGAACGGACGGTGCAACAACAATTTCCGCCGCATAAACAGGGTGATCCACACCCACGGAAATGGCCGCTCCAGACTTTGCCGCTGCAATCATCTCCGGCATCAGCTCAAAGCGCAAAAAATGCACGGAAGAAGTTTTTTCCGCGTTTTCGCGCTCCAGGTCTTCATCGGCAATGGCATGCACGCGGGCAAACTCCATGACCTGCACCCAGACGCGGCGTTCAACCCCTTTGAGCTTTGTCAGCATGGCGCGGCGTTCCATCTCGTCGGGATACTCGATCATCATGGTCGCTTTCCAGTTGCTGCCACTGGGCACCAGCGGGCCATAGGCGTCCAGCTCATCCTGTATGCCCGCCTCTTCGTAGGTTTTTTCGATACGCAGCATTTCCTGTATCTGGTAGCGGATGGTGAGTTCGTCCTCGAAGACCAGGGTCACGTTTTCGCCCAGATGCACGGTGCGATTCTTTTTGTGCGCCATCACCTTGGCGCGAAACTCCGGGCGCGCCTTGTGATAGGCCTCGAGCGTCAACAGGGAATCACGGGTAATTTGCGGCATGTTGCGCTCCTTGCTTACAGGCCGTAGGCCATTTTCAACAACGTAATCGGGTGCTGTTTTTGCGCGGTTGCGCCCTCGCCCATGCCTTGCAGGATGTGGCGACCGGCAATGGCGCAGTCGGAACTTACATAATCCGGATTGGCCTCATTCGCCAAACGCACCACCGGCTTCACGATCTTCATGGAATTGGCGAAGTATTCGCTCTTCACGCCCCAGGTGCCGTCGTGGCCGGAACAGCGCTCGATATTGGTGACTTCCGCGCCCGCTAGTTGCAGCGCTTCCTTCGTCTTGGGGCCGACGTTCTGCACGCGCTGGTGGCAGGGCGCGTGATAGGCCACCTTGCCCAACGAAGTCTTGAAATCGGTTTTCAGCAGGCCGTCGGCATTGCGCGCCATCAGGTATTCAAACGGATCCCACATGGCTTCTTTGACCGCTTGCACGTCGGCGTCGTCGGGGAACATCAGCGGCAGTTCCTGCTTGTACATCAGCGTGCAGGACGGCACGGCGGTGAGAATGGCGTAGCCTTCGCGCGCCAGTCTGACCAGATGCGGGATGTTGGATTCTTTCAGTTTCTGCACGGCCTCCAGATCGCCCAGTTCCAGCTTGGGCATTCCGCAGCAGGCTTCTTTTTCCACCAATACTGCGGGCACTTGGTTGTGCTTGAGAATCGCCAGCAGGTCATGGCCAATGCCGGGCTCGTTGTAATTCACGTAGCAGGTGGAATAAATCGCCACCTTGCCCGGCGTGCGCTGGCCGGCTTTCACGGCAAAGCTGTTATCGGGACGGGCAGTGGTGCGGAATTTGGCGCTGTCGTAATGCGGCAGCTTGCGCTCGGCGTGGATACCCAGGTTCTTGTCGAGCAGCTTTCTGATCGGCTGGCTTTCCAGCGATGCATTCACCGCCTGCACCACCACCGGAATCGAGGCCAGCTTGCCGATGGCATCGGTGGAGGACAACAATTTGTCGCGGAAAGTCACCTCGCCTTTTTTGAACTTGATGGCCTTGGCGCGCAGCATCGTGTGCGGAAAATCCAGGTTCCACGGATGCGGCGGCACATACGGACACTTGGTCATGTAGCACAGGTCGCACAGGTAGCACTGATCCACCACCTTCCAGTAATCCTTCTTGTCGATGCCGTCCACTTCCATGGTGGAAGACTCGTCCACCAGATCGAACAGGGTCGGGAAAGACGTGCACAGCGACACGCAACGGCGGCAGCCGTGACAAATATCAAAAATGCGCTCAAGCTCGTGCATGAGCTTGTCTTCATTGTAAAAGTCGGGATTTTTCCAGTCCAGCGGGTGACGGGTGGGCGCTTCGAGGCTGCCTTCGCGTGTGCTCATGGTGTTGGCTTTAATTATTGAAAAACGTTATCCGCGAAGGACGCGAAGACGCGCGAAGAAAAAACACAAACCGCAAGGGTTACTCCAATAGCTTCTATTCTTTGGCTTTTGTTTTCTTCGTGTTCCTTCGCGTCCTTCGTGGAAAAGGTTTTGGGCGGGCATAGACCCGCCCGATTTACTTACGCACCCAGGGTATCCAGGGTTTTCTGGAACTTGTTGGCGTGGGAACGCTCGGCTTTGGCCAGTGTTTCAAACCAGTCGGCGATTTCGTCGAAACCTTCATCGCGTGCGGTCTTGGCCATGCCCGGGTACATATCGGTGTACTCGTGGGTTTCACCAGCGATCGCGGTTTTGAGGTTGTCGGCGGTGGGGCCAAAGCTCATGCCGGTGGCCGGATCGCCACAGGTTTCCAGATATTCCAGGTGGCCGTGCGCGTGGCCGGTTTCACCTTCGGCGGTGGAACGGAATACCGCAGCCACATCGTTGTAGCCTTCAACATCAGCCTTGGCTGCGAAGTACAGATAACGGCGGTTGGCTTGGGATTCGCCAGCAAAAGCGGCTTTCAGATTGCCCTCGGTTTGAGAGCCTTTCAGTGCGGCCATGTAATTCTCCTAGCAGTAGTTAACGAAGGACAGAAACTTGCACTTTCCCGGTCCTTCTTCGGGAAAACACCCAGAGTTAGCGTTATAGTTAGACTAAGTCTAACTCATAAACAAAATATAAACCGCCCGCTTTTACGCTGTCAATCGGCTTCGCAAATTATCCAACCATTTCAATAACCATGTTCAGTATAGGCAGATTTGGCCCGGCTTTTACTGGCACAATGCATGGGCATGAAACCTCCATCGACCAAGCCTTCATCACCATGGCAAGGAGTGAAACCATGACCCGCAAAGTGAACAAGACGGATGCCGAATGGCATGCAGCGCTTACCGATGAGCAGTTTCACATCTGCCGCCTCAAAGGCACCGAGCGCGCCTTTACCGGCAAGTACTGGAACAACCACGAACAGGGAACCTATCGCTGCGCATGCTGCGGAGAGATCCTGTTTGACTCTGCCGCCAAGTTCGATTCCGGTACCGGCTGGCCGAGCTTTTATGCGCCATTGCGCAGCGAAGCTATCGAAGAGGAAAGCGATCGCAGTCACGGCATGAATCGCACCGAAGTCATGTGCAAGTCCTGCGGTGCGCACCTGGGCCACGTGTTTCCGGACGGTCCCAATCCCACCGGCCTGCGCTATTGCATCAACTCGGCTTCGCTCGATTTCAAGAAAAAAGACTGAATGCAATTCTTCAATGCCCGTATCTCGCGCGTCTCGCAAGCCACCCCCACCATCAAGGTCTTTGAGCTGGAAATCGACGACCCGGCTTTCAAATATCTGCCGGGACAATGGATCGAAGTTTCGGTCGAGATCGATGGCGAAACAAAAACCAGCGGCTACTCTGTCACGACTTCGCCCAGCAGCCGGGGCAAGGTTGGACTAGCCATCAAATCAAGTTCCACCCATCCCGTCACGCGCTGGCTGCATCAGGCCAGGGTCGGGGATACACTGAAAATTACCCGCGGCCAGGGGCCCTTCGTCTTTGTGCCGGACATGGGTGAAGACATTGTATTGATCGGTGGCGGTGTCGGCGTCACCCCCCTGTTATCCATCTGGCGCCATGTGCGTGATGCCTGCCCGGAAACCCACGCCACCCTGTATTACAGCGTCAGCCATCCGGACGAAATCCTGTTCCGCGAGGAACTCGAACAGTCCGCACGGCAGCACACCCATGTCAGCCTTGAGATCACCGTCACCCAGCCCTGCGATAGCTGGCAGAGCCAGACCGGCCGCATCAACAGGCACAAGATCGCCGCGCTGAATGCCCCACCCAATACCCTGTTTTATTTGTGCGGCCCGCCCGGCATGGTCGATGACATGGAACGGTTTCTGCGTGAACTGGGCGTCCCAGCAAGCCGGATCATCTTTGAAAAGTGGTGGTAATCCCCTCAAGACTTCCCCTGCCCATCCGTAAATTAATTATTAATTTAAGGATGTGATTATCTTGATAAAAACACCTACCCTTGCCTTCCTCTGTCTAATCAGCCTGTTGCGTTTGACCACAGCCCAGGCCGCGGAGACCGTTTCCACGGCCAACGCAGCGCAATTTCTCAAAAACGGACAAGAAAGCGCGCAGTTCTGCCGCCACTGCCATGGCGTGGGGGGCATGAGCACCCGTGGCGACATTCCGAATCTGGCTGGACAAAACGCTGCCTATTTGCTTGATCAAATGAACAAATTCGCGTCGGGTCAACGCAAGTCTGAATTCATGGAGGGGCTGATCAAAGCGCTGAAACCCGAAGAACGTGCCAGCATCGCGCTGTATTTTTCTCAGCAACTGGCAGCCCCGCAGCCAGTCAAGGACAGATCACAGGCGACGGAAGGCAAAAAATTGTATGTCAAGCTCTGCATCAACTGTCATGGCGCCCAAGGACATGGGTCTGATCGAATTCCCAGACTGGCCGGACAGCAAAATACCTATCTTCAACTTTCCCTCACGCGCTACCGGGACGGAAGTGGGGAACGCATCGATCCGCGAATGCAGGCCTATACGCGCAACCTGAAGAACCAGGACATTGCAAATTTGGCCGCCTATCTAACCAGTTTGCCTTGATATTCTCAATTGCATTCCACGACTCCCGTGGTAATCCCCCGTTACAAGTTCACTTTCACAAAATTACATGCTAGCGCACACAAGCAGTGTCGGATTATTTTACAAAGCAAATCTACCCGAAAAAAAACAAAAAGGATAACTTGCTGATTTTAATCATAAAAAATGATATTGATTGACACTCTTTGCGCTTGGCCTGCTCCTTGCTTTGCATTCTCTTTGCAATGTCGATGAATTTGCAGAAGAGGAATACAGTATGAAATCTTCCCACGTGATCGCTCTTACCCTTGCACTGACCGCCCCAATGAGTGGGCATGCCGTACCTGTCCAATGGACAGTCGCATTAGGCGGCAACGACCATTGGTACGACATCATTAACCCGGTGACCACTGCCGGATTTACCTGGAATGAAGCATTTACCCATGCCTCCAGCCAGACGCATAATGGCATGTCTGGCTATCTGGCAACCGTAACTTCTGCCGCTGAGCAGGCCTTCATTGTCAACAACGTTTCCGGCAGCACTGCCTGGCTGGGAGGAACGGATCGAGATACTGAAGGGGTCTGGAGATGGATGAATGGTCCGGAAACCGGGCAGATTTTCTTCGGGCCAGGCGCGCCTGTTGGCGCCTTCGCCTTTTGGAGTGGCGGCGAGCCCAATGACTGCTGCAATGGCGAAGACGATCTGGTGATTAACTGGGGTGCAGGAGGTTCCTGGAACGACATCGGCCTGCCTTCATTCCCGGACTATCGAGTGCCTTACATCATCGAGTTCAGCCCCGCAAACAACAATAACGTACCTGAACCGGCATCGCTATCACTGATCATGGCAGCAATGGGGGCATTGGCGCTATCCCGACGCAGACGGCCTGCCTGAACCAAATTCGCATTCATTGAGCCCCTCCCAAGGGGCTCTTTATTATTCTGGCCTGCATTCTTGCCGTTTGAGCGCAACTTGTCGCTTAAGCGGAATTCAATTAACCAGCCAGAGCCGATCGAGATTGATCTCCCGAACCCGGTTTGATTTCAGCCTGATGGTACCCTGCTGGCGATCGTCCCCCGCTGGACTGAACTCAAAACGGAACCATCTTTCCAGCACCACTTTACCCTCGTGATCCCGTGTCACGCCGAGCTTGATTTGGCTGACGGTATCATCCAGAAATTGAACGCCAGCCTCCTCGCATGCCTTGCGTGCGGCGGCATGTGCGGCTTCGCGTGCCTTGAGGCTGTCGGCAATGAACCACAGCACCAGCAACAGCAGCGTAATGACGATGACTTCAGTCAATTGAGACTCGCCGCCAGTTTTTGCAAGACCATCATTTTTTCGCGCAGCTCAGTCGTTTCCTCGGCATCCGGCGCAAGGCTGAGATAACGCTCCAGATCGGCATGTGCGGCACGGAAGCATTCCAACTGCCAGTACACCTCGCCACGCTCAAGCAACGCCTCCAGACCGTCCGGCTCCAGCAGCAGCATCTTGTCGAGCGCGGACAAGGCCCGCAGCCAGTCGGATTCGTGGAGATACCAGGTTTTGAGATTGCGCAGAATGCGGGCAAGAATGGCCTTGTTGCTGGCGGCCATCAACGAATCCGACAATTCCGGCCGGGGCGGCTCGGGGAAAATGTCTGCAAGACGCGCTTCCAGTTGCTCAACAGTCAACGGGATGCCGCCATTGTAGGGGTCGATCACGACCTCTCCGCCGGGCACCTCCATCTTCACCAGAAAATGGCCGGGGAATGAAACACCCCGGATATCCAGACCTGCCCGTCGGCCCACCTCCATGAACACCAGTGACAGTGTGATGGGAATGCCCGTTTTGCGGATGAGGACTTCGTTGAGAAAACTGTCACGCGGGTCGAAAACCTCGGCCTCGCTGCCGGTAAAGCCCTCCTCGCGGAACAGAAAGCGATTCAATATTGAAAGCTGCGTGCTCCAGTCAGCGCCTGCCGGCATGCGGGCGGCGGCGCGCTCACCCAGATCATCCAGCCGTGCGATCCAGTCTTCGATTATCAGGTCAGGATAGGCCTCGGCCGAAATCAGCAGTGCGCCCCGAGCCAGGTCGATGTCTTCATCAGACAACCGTACGAGCGCTTCAAACCGTGGATCCATTTATCCAAAATCCTTCACCACAGAGACACAGAGGCGCGGAGAAATGCGTGAAAGCAAAGGATTCCATCATCCGCAATGGGCATAAAAATAATCGAGCAAGCCGCCGGTTTTCCTCGGTGTCTCTGTGCCTCTGTGGTTCAAATTATTCCTTGACGGTTGCCGGCATGCGAAACAGCGCCGCCACCTGTTTGACAGGCCGCCGGGATGGCGCAGTGACCGGCACGGGGCGGGCAATGGCCGGCGCGGCCGGGGGACGGTAATCCGGCACCTGCGCGGCGCCTGGCGAATAGCCGGGCACAAGAATCTGTTCGATCGTCTTGCCGATGAGTTTTTCAATGTCCTTGAGGTAACGCGCCTCGTCCTCGGTCATCAGCGAGATGGCTTCACCACTCGCTCCCGCGCGGCCAGTACGGCCGATGCGGTGAACGTAGTCTTCGGGGTTGTGTGGCAGATCGAAATTCACCACATACGGCAACGCGGAAATATCCAGACCGCGCGCCGCCACATCGGTTGCCACGAGCACGCCAACTTCACCGGTTTTAAAGTCGTCCAGCGCCTTGATGCGCTCCTGTTGGGTCTTGTCGCCATGAATTGCCGCGGCACGAATGCCCGAACGGTTGAGTTCATGCGCCAGCCGGTTGGCTCCCAGCTTGGTGCCGGTAAACACCAGCACCTGATTCAGTTCGCGGCTGCGAATCAGATGAATCAGCAATGCGCGCTTCTTCTCGTGATGCACAGGATGCAGTATCTGTTTCACCGTTTCCGCTGTGGCATTGCGCCGTGCGACTTCGATGCGCTGCGGATTTTTCAGGAAGGAACGCGCCAGCGATTCGATTTCCTGCGGGAAGGTGGCCGAGAACATCAGGTTCTGCCGTTGTGCCGGCAGCAGACCGATGATGCGCTTTAAATCGGGCATGAAGCCCATGTCCAGCATGCGGTCGGCTTCGTCCAACACCAGCATCGACACTTGAGACAGACTCAAGGTCTTGTTCTGCACATGATCAAGCAGGCGTCCGGGCGTTGCCACCAGAATCTCGACGCCGTTTTTCAGTACCGGTATCTGCGTGTCGATGTTGACGCCGCCGTACACGCACAGTGTGCGCAGCGGCACATATTTGCAATAGGCCTTGATGCTCTCTTCCACCTGAATGGCCAATTCGCGCGTGGGGGCGAGAATCAGGGCGCGGATGGGATGACGCGCGGGCGAAGTACTGGTGCTGGCCTGTGGCGCCAGTTTCTCGATGATGGGCAGGGAAAATCCCGCTGTCTTGCCGGTGCCGGTCTGCGCGGCGGCCAGCACGTCGTGGCCCTGTAGCGCGACGGGAATCACCGCCGATTGAATAGGCGAAGGCTCCTTGTAGCCCAGGTCGGTCAGCGCGTTGAGAATGTCGGGACGCAGTCCCAGATCGGTAAATGCCATTTCTTTCTATAAGGTTCTTCAGGGTTTCATGTGGCTTGCCTTTGCGAGCCTACTTGCCTTGCCTCCCCTCTCCCAGCGGGAGAGGGGCTGGGGGTGAGGGAGAAATGGTTGAATTCCAAATGCCACGGCATATCAAGCAATTCTCCCTCACCCGGCTTCGCCACCCTCTCCCGCTGGGAGAGGGTTCAACGGCCAGCAGCGACTGGCACCCACAGCCATATTGGCCTCTAATCAATACAGCGCCAGGGGAATCCTTCCTCCTGACACGCCACTTCTATCCACTCCGGTTCGCAATTCAAGGCGCTCGCCAAGGCAGTCCTGGCCAGCGATGGTTTGTTGTTCTTTTGTGAAAGATGTGCGGCAATCACATGCCGCAATCCCGATACATCCATATTCGCCAACAGGGAAGCAGCCTGCCGGTTTTCCAGATGGCCATATTGCCCGCCCACACGGCGTCTCAGGCTGGGTGGGTAGGGGCCATTTTCCAGCATCTGCGTATCATGGTTACATTCCAGCACCAAAGCATTCACACCACCAAGACAGCCCGCAATATGCGGTGTGATGTGCCCCGCATCCGTCAGCACGCCCAAGCGCGCGCAAGCACCCGAAAACACGAACTGAACCGGCTCGCGTGCATCATGCGGAACCGGAAATGGCAGGATTTCCAATTCGCCGATGGAAAAAGACCGATGCGAATCGATCATTTCCGTAAACGGCAGGTTATCCGTCTGCATGCGCCAGTTGACCAGCGTACCGTGTGTGCACCATACCGGCAAATCATGCTTGACCGCCAGCCTGGCCACACCGCCGATATGGTCGCTATGCTCGTGGGTCACAAGTATGGCATCGAGGTCTTCCGGAGTCAGGCCAATTCTGGCCAGCCGCATCCGGGTTTCGCTCAACGAAAATCCGCAATCCACCAGCACTCGGGTCGAGCCAGCTTCAACAACAAGTCCATTACCACTGCTGCCACTGCCGAGGCTGGCGAACCTCATCAACTATTTCAGCTCTTTATGCAGCAGATTGATGATCTTCTTCTGCGTCGCGGGATCGGCGGGCTTGCCTTCGTTGCCCGTCACGACCACCATGGTCTTGCTGCCCGCCTCGGCAAGCTTGATCTGCACCTGCGGTGATGTCTCTTCCTTTTTACCCTTCCAGAAAGCCAGTTTGGACAGAATGCCGTCATCTTTCTTGCTTGCATTATCAATCTGAGGATCGATGTAGCGCACGTAATAAGTACCCTTGGAGCGGTCGCGATCCTCGACGGCGAAGCCGATGCGATCCAGCGCCAGACCAACCCGGCGCCAGGCACGGTCAAAAGCCTCCTCCATTTCCAGAGCACTGCCGACAATGCGCGCCTGCTCGGGCGCCGCCTGTTTCGCCAACATTGACTCAGCGCGCTTTTCCTCGACGCCGAAGCGCGTCATCAGCCGGCGCAGCATTTCAGCTTCCAGTTCTGGATCCGCCGGGCGTGGCTGCCACACGGTCTTGTCCTTGCCCTCGGTGGCATACACTTCCATCATGCCGCGATGGCTGACATAAATCTCGGTGCCGCCCCCCGCTGCCTTCTCAATGCGCGTGCGGAACTTGTCACGCTCGGACGTGGAGTACAACCCTTCGATCACCTTGCCCAGGGTGCGGCGAATCGCATCCTGCGGGATCTTGGCGCGATTTTCCGCCCAGTCGGTCTCAATCACGCCGGTTTCCCTGGACTCCAGATTGACGATGAAACCGGTTTCCTGCCAGAAGTCCTTGACCACCGGCCACACTTGCTCTGGCGTGGCCGACACGACGAGCCAGCGCTGTGAACCGGAGCGTTCAATGCGAACCTTTTCCTGCTCTGGCAGCAGTGTTGTGTCCGCGGCAGGCTTTTCCTTGCGATCCTTGGAATAAGCGGAATAGGTCGCGGAACCCTGGCTGCCCACATCCGGAATCGCATAGCGGTTATCACTGGCGGGAGCGGTCAGATCGGGCGGCACTTCCAGCGGCGGCGCCTTGCCGGCAGATTTGTAGTCGATCTTTTTCGTTTCCAGCAATTCGCAGCCATTCAATGCCACGGCAGCTGCCATCACGGTAATCAGTACACGCATAGTCATCCTCATAACACATCAGCCTGCTTCATGGCAGACCGTACGGTTTCATGCTGGGCGGCAGATAACTGCACCAATGGCAACCTTATCCCGCGCTCGATCAGCCCCATTTCAGCCAGCGCCCATTTCACCGGAATCGGGTTGGCCTCGACAAACAGCTTGGTATGCAGGCCAAACAATTGCATATTGATTTCCTTGGCGCGCGACAGGTTCCCCGCGAATGCCGCTTCACACATTTCATGCATGAGTTTGGGTGCGACATTGGCCGTCACCGAAATCACGCCATGCCCGCCCAGCAGCATGAAGACCAGCCCGCTGGCATCATCGCCGCTATACAGCGCGAAATCCTTCGGCGCTCGACGAATCAGATCAGTGCCGCGCTCGATATTGCCGGTGGCGTCCTTGATGCCGGTAATATTGGGAATCGCGGCCAGTCTCAACACAGTGTCGTTGCTCATGTCTGCAACCGTGCGGCCTGGAACGTTGTAGAGAATGACCGGAATATCGACGGCTTCGGCAATCGCCTTGAAGTGCTGATACAGCCCTTCCTGCGTCGGCTTGTTGTAGTAAGGCACCACCGACAGCACGGCACTGGCGCCCGCCGTTTTGGCGCAGTGCGTCAGCTCGATGGCCTCGCGCGTGGAATTGCCGCCGGTGCCGGCGATCACCGGAATGCGGCCGGCAAGGTGTTCGACCGTGACGCGGATCAGTTCGCAATGCTCGTCAAAATCCACCGTCGGCGATTCGCCCGTCGTGCCAACCACCACAATGCCATCGGTGCCCTGCGCCACATGCCAGTCCAGCAATTTACGCAGGCCGGCAAAATCCAGACTGCCATCGTCATGCATGGGCGTGGCAATCGCCACCAAACTGCCTTTAATCATTGATTCTTGCGGCTGAATAAAAGACGGCATTTTAACCCATAAACCATCTCAGGACGCCTAAGGAATAAGCAGCCAGAGAAATCCGGGCAATCGCTCCAGCGCCCGCGCAAGA